>JBBSCK010000006.1:0-38258 GCA_038250335.1 Caulobacterales bacterium | reverse complement strand
GCGCAGCTGCGGATGCAGTTCGGTGTTGGACGCCAGGATCGAGACGCCCGTCTTGGGGTCGCCGTCGGCCTCGATGGTGGTGACGCTGCCGCCGGCCTCGGTGACGAACAGAATGCCCGCCGCCACGTCCCAGGGCTTGAGATTGCGCTCATAGTAGGCGTCGTAGCGGCCGCAGGCGACCCAGGCGAAGTCCAGCGCCGAGGAGCCGAGGCGGCGGATGCCGGCGACGCGCTGGCCGATGGCGTGGATGTCCTTGATCGACTGGGCATGGCCCGCCTTGCCGATGAAGGGCAGGCCGGTGGCGATCAGGCTTTCGGACAGGTCGCGGCGACCGGCGACGCGGATGCGCTGGTCGTTGAGATAGGTGCCCTTGCCTTTTTCCGCCCAGAACAGCTCGTTCATGATCGGATTGTAAGTGACGCCCGCGACGATCTCGGACGATCCGTCCGGTGCATAGCGCTGCAGGCCCACCGTGATGGCGAAATGGGGCATGGCGTGCATGAAATTGGTCGTGCCGTCGATCGGATCGACCACCCAGGTGTGGGACTTGTCGGTGCCCTCGATCATGCCCCGCTCCTCGCCCAGGAAGCCGTAGCCGGGCCGGGCCTTCATCAGCAGTTCGTAGAGGGCGTCCTCGGCCTTGATGTCGGCGGCCGTAACGAAGTCGCCGGGGCCTTTGCGCGACACCTGCAGCTGCGCGACCTCGCCGAAGTCGCGCAGCATGGGTCTGGCGGTCTTGCGGACCGCGTCGATGATGACGGAAACGAGGGCGGAGGCGAGGGCCATGGGGGAATCTCCTGGTCCGAAAGTCCTGACAAGGCGGTCAGCCCGGACAGACGGAGAAGTTCAAGGGGCTTTGGGTGAACAGTGCGAGCGAGCAAAGGAGTGAGCAAGGAACCAGCAAACGCTTCGGCTCACGCCTTGCTCACTCGCACTCCTCACCAAATCATTCGGCGCGGCGGACGTATTCGCCGGTGGCGGTGTCGACGATGATGCGTTCGCCGGCGCTCATATAGGGCGGGATCATGATGCGGACGCCGTTGTCGGCCATGGCGGGCTTGTAGGACGACGACGCGGTCTGGCCCTTCACGGTCGGCTCGGTCTCGGCGACGGTCAGGGTGACCTGATCGGGCAGCGACAGGCCGATCGGCCGGTCCTCGTGCATTTCGATCGTGACCTTCATGCCGTCCTGCAGATAGGCGACCCGGTCCTCGCCGACCCAGTCCTTCTGCAGTTCGGTCTGTTCGTAGGTCTGGTCGTCCATGAACACCAGGGCGTCGCCCTGCTCGTACAGATAGGAGAACTCCTTCTGCTCCAGCGTGACGCGTTCGACCTTGTCCTCGGAGCGGAAACGTTCGTTCAGCTTGTTGCCGGTCTCGAGGTTCTTGGCCTCGACGTTGGCAAAGGCCCCGCCCTTGCCGGGCTTGACGTGGCTGGCCTTGGTCACGACCCACAGGCCCTTGTTATGCTCCAGCACCATGCCGGGCTTGATGGTGTTGCCGTTGATTTTCGCCATGGGATAACCGGGGTTTGAGGCGCAGCCGCCCTTCCTGGCGAAGGGTTGGGCGCGCGAAATCGGGCGCGATCCCTAGAGGAAGCCGCCCGCGAGGGCAAGGCGAGGGCGGTTCAGTGCTGCGTTGCCCCGCTACCGTCGATCTTGCGGTGGATCCTGTTGGCCAGGCGGACGCCGCCGCCGGTCGGCGAGGCCATCTTGCCCGCGCGTGTGTCGATCTTGCGGGCCTCGTGGGCGAAAGCGGCCGCCATACCGGCGGAGGTCATGGCGGCAGCGATCTGCAGGCCCCGGGATGCGGGGCGCAGGGCGATCCACACGGCGTTCAGCGCCTGTGCCGCGGCCCACAGGCCCATGGCCACCGTCCGCGCGCGGGCGGGCGGGGCGTTCCAGACCCGCACCGCCGACAGGGTGGTGACCGAAAAGACAGCGGGCAGGATCAGGCTGAGCGGCCCGCGGGGGCGCTCGGTGATCGGGGCATCGTCGTCGAACGGGCTGTCGGGGCGGGGACGGAGGGTGGTCCGGGCCACAAGCATGGCCCCCAGGGCGAACCCGACCGTCACCGCCACGCCCAGGACGATGTGGCCCATGTTTCGCTCGTTGGCGTTCAGGAACTCGCCCGCTGCGTCGCGCGCGTCGTCCACAAAATCATCGATGTCGGTCATTCCGGCTCCCTGATGAGGTCACAGCGGAATGGCGCTGCGCGGTGTCAGTTCCCGTTGGCGCCGCCGTCCCGGTCGATCCGGGTCATGGCCGACGCGGCGGCCGAACTTCCCATTCGGGATGTCCAAAGTTAAGAGGAGCGCATGAAAGAATCCGCCTCGGCCACACAACAGCTGGTGATCCGCGCCCCGGATGACTGGCATGTCCATCTCCGCGACGGCCCAATGCTGGCTGCCGTCGTCAATCATACGGCGCGGCAGTTCCGGCGCGCGATCGTCATGCCGAACCTGACCCCGCCGGTCACCACGGTCGCCGCCGCCGAGGCCTACCGGACGCGGATCCTCGCGGCGGTCGAGCCCGGCCTCGCGTTCGAGCCCCTGATGATCTGCTACCTGACCGATGACGCGGATCCCGAGGAGATCGCGCGGGGCTTTGAGGCCGGGGTCTTCACGGCCTGTAAACTGTATCCGGCCCATGCCACCACCAACGCCGAGCTCGGCGTCACCGACATCCGCAACATCTATCCCGCCCTTGAGCGGATGCAGCGCATCGGTATGCCGTTGTTGCTACACGGCGAGGTGACGGACCATTCGGTGGACGTCTTCGACCGCGAGGCCGTCTTCATCGAGCGGATCTTCTCGAAGATCGTCGTCGACTTCCCGGCGCTGAAGACGGTGTTCGAACACATCACCACGGCCGACGCCGTGGCCTTCGTCGAGAGCGGCGGGCCGAATCTGGCGGCGACCATCACGCCCCACCATCTCCGCATCAACCGCAACGCCATGTTCGCCGGCGGCATCCGGCCGCATTTCTATTGCCTGCCGGTGGCCAAGCGCGAGCGGCACCGTCTGGAGCTGCGCCGGGCCGCTACCTCGGGCTCGGCCAAATTCTTTCTGGGCACCGATTCAGCGCCCCATATGACGGGCGACAAGGAGTCCGCCTGCGGCTGCGCCGGCATCTTCAACGCGCCGTTTGCGATCGAAAGCTATGCGGCGACGTTCGACGAGGAGGGCGCGCTGGACCGGCTGGAAGGGTTCGCCTCCGAACATGGTCCGCGCTTCTACGGCCTGCCGCTGAACGAGAGCCATATCGTTCTGGAGCGGGAGGGGGTCGTCGCTCCCGCTCACATCGCAACCCCGCTGGGTGATCTGGTCCCGTTCCATGCCGGAGAGACCCTGGCCTGGAGCCTGGCCGCAGCCTGACGTCCGCCGGGCCCCGAGCGGGGTCAGGGATTGCAGTTGCCGCATTGACCGGGATCGGCGGCGCGGCGCGCCATCAGCCGCTGCTCGCGATGACCGCAGCCGGCGCAGGTCAGGATCTCGGCGCGGATCTGCAGCGTCGGTTCTCCGCAGTCCGCGCAGGGCAGGCCCGCCAGACGCTCCGTCACGGCGAAGCCGGGCCAGCCGCAGGCCGGGCACAAAGACCGGGAGTGCCGCACCAGATCCAGTGTCGCGCGCCTGATCGCCCGCATTCGCGTGGGATTGCGATCCGCCCGCATGTCGGTTTCGACCAGGGCCGCGCCGGCCTGGCCGACGATCCGGTCGATACCGTCGAGGAGCGCAGCCTCGTTCACCACGTCCTTGATCAGGGCGATGTCCGGGGCTGGCCGGTCGTTCTCCCAAGCGGTCAGGATGATCCCGTGGCCCGCAAACCCGATCCGTCGGCCGAACGCCAGTCCGGCCTCAGGGTCGGCGACGACGAGATGGGCGAAATTGGTCCGGGTGCTGCCGTGATGACCGACCAGTTCCAGCCCCGACCGGCGATCGATCAGCATCACCAGCTCCTGTCCGAAGGGCAGGAAGGGAATCTGGGGGTGGCCCCCGAAGCTGCCTTCGCTGGCCAGGCCGATGGTTGCTGACGGGACCCGGTCAAAGGCCGCAGCGATCTTCTCGCGGGCCGCCTCCAGCGGGTTGGCCGTGCGCGCCGTCTCGCGGCTGAAGGCCCCGAAGGCGTCGGTGTCGAGACCCGGTGCGACCTCGATCGTCAGCCCCAGAAAGCGCGCGAGCAGGGGGGCCATCGCCCGCTCCTTGCCGTGCATGGTGCCAAGTACGGCGCGCTCGCCAGGCCAGGGCGGGCCGTCTGGCCGGGCTGTGGTCTGCGACGCCATCGCCCGCTCAGTGCGCCGGAGCCGACATGGCTTGCGGCCGGGCCGTGGCGCGCAGACCGTCGTGCTTCCCGGCCCGTCCCCGCGTCAGATTGGGTGACATCACACGGGACACCCGTTCGGGGGTCGCCGGACCGGAACGCCCGAAGGCCGCCGCGCCGACAACCAAAAACAGGATGGCGCGAGACATCTGCGGGACCCGTCTGGCGTCTGACCGGTTTGCTCAGTTCCCGGTGGCGCCCTTGTCCGGCTGGATCTCGCTCATGGCCGACTGCAGGTAGTTTTGCTCGCCCAGCAGTTCGATCAGCTTGAATTGGTTCTCGAGGAAGTCGATGTGTTCCTCGGTGTCCGACAGGATCTCCATCAGGATCTGGCGGCTGACGAAATCCTGGGCCGCCTCGGCCTGGGCGACGCCGGCCAGCAGGGTGGCCCGTCCCCCCAGTTCCAGTTGCAGGTCAGCCCCCAGGCATTCGATGGCGGTTTCGCCGATCTTCAGCTTGTTGAGGTCCTGCATATTGGGCAGGCCATCCAGAAACAGCACGCGCTTGATCAGCTTGTCGGCGTGTTTCATCTCGCCGATGGATTCCTGGTAGATGATCTCGCCCATATGGCGCAGACCCCAGCTCTCGAACATCCGGGCGTGCAGGAAATACTGGTTGACCGCCGTCAGCTCGTTGGTCAGCACCGCGTTGAGGGTGCGGATGATCGCAGGATCGCCCTTCATGTCTCAGTCTTCCCTTCAGGCCGCATGGATCGCGTGGATTCGCCAACGCCTTGTAGCATGACGAATCGACAGCGGCTTATTTGCGAGCGGTTTTCAACGCATTGATATTGCGAGTGATAACCGCAAAGGCGTTGCGGCCTTATTCCGCAGCCAGGGCGAAGACCTGGCGGCTGTCGTCGATCATCTGGCGCATCTCGCAGACGCATCTGGCGCATTGAGCCGCGCACTGGTTGCGATCGAACACGTCCCGGGGGCGGGTCGCACCCGCCTCGATTGCCCGGGCCACATCACGCTGGCGAAGACCATTACAGTTACAAACGTACAAGACACGCGCCTCGATCATCAGTTGCGACTGGTTCTCTATAGCAGCTGTAGCGGCGATTGCAACGCGTTCGCAAAGGCGGGTTGACGTGGACCTTGCGACGTCGCACCTGCTGGCCATGTCCGTGTCCCGCTGCCAGCTCTATCTGATTACCCCCCCGGTCCTGGATGACCTCGACGCCTTCGCCGGAATGCTGGAGCGGGCGCTGGACGCCGGCCCCGTCGCGGCCCTGCAGATCCGGTTAAAGCCCGCCGACGACGACGCGATTGCCGTGGCCCTGCGTCGTCTGGCCCCCGCAGTCCGGGCCCGGGGCGTGGCCGTGATCCTGAACGACCGTCCGGATCTGGCCGCCGCGCTGGGCTGTGACGGCGTCCACCTGGGCCAGTCGGACACTTCGGTGGCCTCGGCGCGGCGCATCATGGGCCCTACAGCGATGATCGGTGCCACCTGTCATGACAGCCGGCATCTGGCGATGGAGGCCGCGGAGGCGGGGGCCGACTATGTGGCCTTCGGAGCCTTCTATCCGACTCTGACCAAGGCGACCGAGCATCGGCCGGACCCCGAACTGCTCACCATCTGGGCCGAGACCATGGAGGTCCCCTCTGTCGCCATCGGCGGCATCACGGTGGACAATGCCGCCCCGCTGGTCGCTGCGGGGGCGGATTTCCTCGCGGTCAGCCATGGCGTGTGGGGTCATCCCGGCGGGGCGGACGAGGCGGTTCGTCGCTTTCACGCGATCTTCGCCGGAAGCGCCTGACTTCAGGGGATATTAGGAAGCGGGCGTTAGGGTTGGTGGTCAGCCGTCCAGAGTTTCCTGTCCATGATCTCCAGCCGCGTGATGACCGCGACCGATGCCGATGTCGTCGATCCGACGGCGTCGAGCGTCCGCGCGCCACGCGTGACGACGGCGGCCGGACTGTTCGCCCAACCCCTGATACCGATCCTGACGGTGGCGGCGGTCACGCTGCTCACGCTTGGCGCAATCGGCACATTCCGCACTGCAGACCTCATTGCGGCGCTCTGGGCCGCCAACGCCCTGGCGGTCGGGATATGGCTTCGTAGCGGGCGTGGCCTCGGCTACGACATCAGCTTCGGTGCGATGATCGCCTTCGGCATTCTGGCGGGCCAGTTGCTCGGCCGGAACCCTCCGGCGACGGCGCTCATGTTCACCCTGGCGAACATGGCGGAGATCGTCCTGGCCGTGATCCTGGCGCGACGGTTCGCCCCGACCCTGAACCTGGCGACGGTCAACGGCGCCTGCCGGTTCATCTTCTGCGCCGCCGTCGTGGCCCCCATCGCCGGTGGACTGATCGCCGCGACGGGCCTGTATCTGATGCGCGGGACGCCGTTCCTGATGAGCTTCCAGACCTGGTGGTTCGGCCATGCCTTGGGTCTGGCGGTGATCACGCCCTTTATTCTGGCCGCGAACAGCCATGCGTTGCGCGCCCTGTTCAGCCCCTGGCGTGCTGCCGAGACGGTTTTGCTGTTCAGCCTGCTCGGCGTGGTTTGCGCTGCGGTCTATGTCGTTCTGGACGCCCCGCTGGGGTTCGCCCTGATCCCCGTCCTGATCCTGATCGCTGCACGGCTTCGCGTCGTCGGCGTTACGGCGGCCCTGGTGGTCGTCGCGGTCACAGCCGTGGCCTCCCTGATGGCGGGGGCCGGCCCCTGGCGGTTGATCATCGGGGACCTGTCGGAACGCGCCCTACTGGTCCAGCTGACCCTGTTGTTCGGCTATGTTCCGATCATTCTCGTGGCCTCGCTGCTGGAGGAACGTGACCGGTTGTCGGCGCGGGCCAAGGCCGGACAGGCGCGGGCCGAACTGGCTTCGGCCTCGAAGTCGCGCCTGCTCGCCAATGTCGCCCATGAGATCAAGAGCCCCATCGGCGGAATCATCGGGATCGGTGATCTTTGGCTGTCTGGTCAACTTGGACCGGTCACCGCGACCCAGAAGGAAATGGCGGCCATGCTGGTCAAGACCGCCCGCCAGGTCGAGGCCCTGTCACACGATCTTCTGGATGTGGCCCGGGCCGAGTCCGGTGCCGTGAAGGTCGAGCTACGCCCCAGCGACATCCCGGGCATCCTCGAGGATGCGCGCCGCGCTCTCGCCTTGAGGCCCGAAGCGCGATCGCTGTCGCTCAACGTGGTCTGCGAGGGCGACGGTCTCGTCGCGATCGCTGACTCGCTGCGCCTGGCCCAGGTGATCGACAATCTGGCGACCAATGCCGTGAAATACGCGGCGAGCGGAGGCGAGGTGACATTCCGGGCCCGCCGCGTCCACGACGGCGTCCGTATCGAGGTGAGCGACCGCGGCCCGGGCCTGTCACCAGAAAAGCAGGTCCAGCTTTTCGAACCGTTCAACCGGTTGGGACTGGAGCGGTCTGCAGTCGAAGGTCACGGCATCGGTCTGGCCCTGGCCAAGCGACTGGTGGAACTGCAGGGCGGCTCCATCGGCGTGGTCTCGGCCCCGGGAGAAGGCGCGACGTTCTGGATCGAGCTGCCCGCCGCCTGATCCAATAAATCATCACATGATGAATTGATGCGACCGACGGTCGCGCGATGCGTTTCGCTATGGACTTGGCGAGCCTGAAGGCGCAAAGCCACACTTTATTTGTGGTCATTAGGAACTTGCCCCGTGGACCTCGACGCCCTGATGCTGTCGCGCCTGCAGTTCGCCTTCACCATCGCCTTTCACATCCTGTTCCCGGCCTTCACCATCGGGCTGGCGGCTTTTCTGGCGGTGCTGGAGGGCCTCTGGCTGTGGACGAAGCGCGAAGCGTTCAAGACGCTTTATCTGTTCTGGGTGAAGATCTTCGCGCTTAGTTTCGGCATGGGCGTCGTCTCGGGCGTGGTGCTCAGCTACCAGTTCGGCACCAACTGGTCGGAGTTCATCCGGCTGACGGGCGGGGTGATCGGGCCGCTGTTGGCCTATGAGGTCCTGACGGCCTTCTTCCTCGAGGCGTCGTTCCTTGGGGTCATGCTGTTCGGCTGGAAAAAGGTCGGGCCAAAACTCCATTTCGCCTCGACAGTTCTCGTCGCCATCGGCACGTCGATCTCGGCTTTCTGGATCCTGTCGGCCAACAGCTGGATGCAGACCCCGCAGGGCTTCCAGATCATGGCCAACGGCACGCTGGAAGCCGTCGACTACATGGCCGTGATCTTCAACCCCAGCCTGCCCTCGAGGCTGGCACATATGCTGCTGGCGGCCTTCCTGACGACCGGTCTGGTGGTCGGTGCCGCGTCTGCCTTCCGGCTGCTGAAGGATCGCGCGGCCGGGGTGAAGACCGAAGGCTGGAGCGAGAGCCGGATTTCCCTGACCATGGCGGTCGGCCTGATCGCCGTCCTGGCACCCATGCAGCTGGTTGTCGGCCACGAGTCCGGTGTTGTGGCGCACGAGTACCAACCCTCCAAGACAGCGGCCATTGAGGGCTATTGGACAACGCGCGCCGACCAGCCGCTGCATCTGTTCGGTATTCCGGACCGCGACGCCCAGAAAAACCATTTCGAGGTCTCCATCCCCGGCATCGGCAACCTGATCCAGGGGGTGCCGAAGGACGAGGTGATCAAGGGGCTCGACAGCTGGGCGCGTGAGGATCAGCCGCCGCCGTTCATTCCGTTCTTCGGCTTCCGCATCATGGTCGGTCTGGGCCTGCTGATGATCGGTCTCGGCCTCTGGGGCGCTTTCCTGATCTGGAGGAAGCGACTGTTCGACAGTCCGTGGTTCCTGCGCTTCTCGGTAATCATGGGACCCTCCGGGTTTCTGGCCGTCCTCGCCGGCTGGATGGTCACAGAGGTCGGACGCCAGCCCTGGGTCGTCTACGGCGTGCTCAGGACCCGCGACGCCGTCTCGCCCGTGATCGCCAGCCAGGTCGCGACCTCGCTGATCGCCTATATCGTGGTCTATTCGATCGTGTTCACGGCCGGGGCCATCTTCATCCTGCGGCTGATGGCCGAGGGGCCGGTTGCGGCGCGGACCGAGCCGTCGCCACGTGGCCAGCGGCCGCCGGGCACGCCACTGGCCAAGGCCCCGGAGGACACCTGGCCTGACGATGATACGCCCGACGGTCCGGACGGCGTTCGTGGAGCCACGTCATGAACCTCGACCTGCAACTGATCTGGGCCGGTCTGATCGCCGTCGCGGTGCTGCTCTACGTCATGCTGGACGGGTTCGACCTCGGCATCGGCATCCTGTTCCCCTTCGCGAAATCGAAGGAAGAGCGGGACGTGATGATGAACACCATCGCACCGGTGTGGGATGGCAACGAGACCTGGCTGGTGCTGGGCGGCGGAGGGCTGCTGGCGGCGTTTCCGCTGGCCTATTCTGTGCTGATGCCGGCGCTCTACCTGCCGATCCTGCTGATGCTGGCGGGATTGATCCTGCGCGGTGTAGCGTTCGAGTTCCGGTTCCGGGCGCGCAACAAGGGACGCAAATTCTGGACCCAGATGTTTGCCGGCGGCTCGATCCTGACCGCCGTGGCCCAGGGTCTGGTGCTGGGCGGGTTCATCCAGGGCGTGACGGTGCGCGACGACCGCTTCGCCGGCGCTCCGTTCGACTGGCTGACGCCCTATACGCTGCTGGTCGCGGCCGGGCTGGTGGCCGGATATGCCCTGCTGGGCGGGGCTTGGCTGATGATGCGGACCAAGGACAATCTGCACGGCGACGCCAAGCGCTGGACCGGTATCAGCGCCGTGGCCGTGACCGCCCTGCTGGCCGCCGTCAGCGTGGCGACCCTGCTGATCCACCCCCGGGTTGCGGCCCGGTGGGGCTTCGACCTGAGCGCCGGGTTCACGCTGGACTGGGGTCTGCTGTTGCCGCTGCTGCCGATCCCGCTGCTGGGGCTGGCCGGCCTCGCCCTGGTGTTCGTGATGTCGAGGCGCGGGTCGCACCTGTGGCCGTTCGTCGGCGCGCTCCTGGTCTTCCTGTCGGGCTATCTGGGGCTGGCGGCCGGGTTCGCCCCCTATGTCGTTCCCTATGCGCTGGATTTCCGCCAGGCGGCGGCACCGGACAATGCGCTCGGCCTGATGCTGGTCGGGACGGCGGCGATCCTGCCGCTGATCCTGGCCTACACCGGCTGGGTCTACTGGGTGTTCCGGGGCAAGGTTGATGAGGATGCCGGCTATCATCATTGATCCCGTTCCCCCGCCGGAGCCTGGTGAGGCGTCCGGCCCCCTGTGGAAGAAGCTGCTCTGGTTCGTCGGGCTGTGTCTGGCCGGGTCGGGTGTCGTGGCGGTTATCGCCTATGTGTTGCGGAGCTTGCCGTTCATGGGCTGAGGCGCGATGGTCGAGACCATGATGCATAGCCTCGTCCTTGCCCTGCTGTTCGCCGGATCGGGCCAGGCCCGGACCGTACCCGCGCCGGTGCCCCAGGCCACACCGGCCCCGACGCCGGGCAGCGCCCTGACGCGCGGCCTGAACTCGGCCCCGGCGGGGACCGTGGTCGTCCCAGCACCGCAACCGACGCCGATCCCCGCGCCGCAGCCCGGGTCCGTGACGCCGCCGGTGTCGATAGCGCCGTCGATGCCCGTTGCGCCGTCCACCAGTATTCCCGCCCGGGTCGCGCCGATCCCGTCCGGCCCCACAGCCGCGCCCCCGACATTGGCTGTTCCGCCCGCCGATCCGGCGACCACGCCTCGATCAGCGCCGCCTTCCGGGCCCCCGGCAACGGGCACAGCCCCGGCCGCCGGGCCTGCGGTCACGGTGCCGCGCACAACCCCGCCCGTTATGACGCCGCCCGTTGTCAGATTGCCCCCTCCTGCTGCGCCCGCGCCCGTGGCTCCGCCGGTAATGACGACCCCGGCACCCCGGCCGACGCCGGCGCCGCAACCGGCCCTGACCCCGGCCCTGACCCCGGCCCCGGCCCCGGCGGCTACAGCTGCGCCGGCACCCGTGGAGCCGCCTGCGCCGCCGGCCCCGACCGTGCTGGATGCGCAGGCGATTGCGGCTTTGCCGTTCACTGCCGAACTGCCCGCCGGCTTCACCATCACGACAGGTCGGCCCGGACCGAACTTCAACATCTGGACCATCCGGCGCGGGCAGCAGCCGCTGGTCATGGTCTATGTCGGGCCGACGTCGCAGTTTCCGATCTATAGCGGCGAGATGGTCGAGGCAGGAGCGCGCGCCTCGGTGGTGGCGTCAGAGGACGGACGGCGCGTGGCGCTGGAGCATCTGTTCACCCGCCAGACGCCACCGCAGGAGATCCACGTCTGGATCACCAGCGTCGAGGGGGCCGACCGGGTGCTGGCCGAACGCATCGGCCAGTCGGTGGACGTCCGCTAGAGCTTGGTCGTTTGAGGTGGACCCACTTCGTGGGTCCGCTGAAAGCGTGAATCAAGCTCTCACTCATACCTGGAGCCTGATTCACGGCATCAGCGGAATCGCGAAGCGATTCCACGCCAGCCGATCAGGCTCTAGGCCCGGCGCACCGCCGTATCGGTCGCGCCCAGCCGGAGGCCGCGCTTGCCGGCGAAGACCAGCACCTCCTGGCCCTCGGCGTCCGCCCAGCGGCGCAGTTCGGCCTGATAGGGTTCGCGCCGCCAGTCGTGGGGGCGGGCGGCGTCACATTCGACAATCAGCCGCGCACCGCCCTGTTCGGAATGCATCACGAAGCCCGCAGTCGCGGGCTTCCAGCGATCATCCAGAGCGTCGGTCAGCAGCCACAGGCAGTTGAAGACGCGGCAGTCGTCCGGCCGGTCTTCATAGATGGCGCAACCCGTCGCCTTGCCGAAATGGCGGCACCAGCGGCCTGCAGGCTTGTCGAGGGCGGTGACGCCCATCAGCTTGCAGCACAGTCCGCAGTCGCCGCAGGTTTTCATCGGCCTTGCGCGATCCACCCGTTGCGACGGCTGAAGGCCAGGACCAGCTCGGGCCAGACGGCAGCGGGCTTGCCAACGATCAGGCGGATGCCGAAACCGTGGCCGCCTTCGTGGAACAAATGGGCCTTGCTGGCGACCCCCGCAGCGCGCAGGGCGGGTGTCGCAGCCGCCAGCGCCCCGACGCCGATCAGGGTGCGACGGTCGACGGTCACGCGATCTCGACCGCCAGCGCGACGGCCTCGCCGCCGCCGATGCACAGGCTGGCCATGCCCTTCGATTGGCCGCGCGCCTGCAGCGCCGCGATCAATGTGGTCAGGACACGGGCCCCGGAGGCCCCGATCGGGTGGCCCAGGGCGGTGGCCCCGCCGTTCACATTCAGCTTCGCGTGGTCGATGCCCATCTCCTGCATCGCGATCATGGGCACGACGGCGAAGGCCTCGTTGATCTCCCACAGATCGACATCCTCGACCGACCAGCCGGCCTTCTTCAGCGCCTTGCGCATCGCCGGCACGGGGGCCGTGGTAAACAGTCCGGGTTCATGGGCGTGGGCGGCGTGGGACACGATGCGGGCGACGATCGGCAGGTTCAGCGCCCGGGCAACGCTCTCGCGCGTCAGGACCAGCGCGGCGGCGCCGTCCGAGATCGAGCTGGCATTGGCGGCGGTGATGGTGCCGTCCTTCGAGAACGCCGGCTTCAGCGTCGGGATCTTTTCCGGCATGGCCTTGCCGGGCTGTTCGTCCTCTCTGACCGTGACGGTGCCCTTGCGGCCCGCGACCTCGACCGGCGTGATCTCGGCCACAAAAGCCCCCGACTGGATGGCCTTCAGCGCCCGGCTGAGGCTTTCCAGCGCATAGGCGTCCTGGGCCTCGCGGGTGAACTGATAGGTCTGGGCTGAGTCCTCGGCGAAATTGCCCATCAGCTTGCCGGGCGTATAGGCGTCCTCGAGGCCGTCCATATACATGCTGTCGATGATGATATCGTGGCCGATGCGGGCCCCGCCCCGGTGCTTGGTCATCAGATAGGGGGCCCCCGTCATCGACTCCATGCCGCCCGCCACAATGATGTCGGCGCTGCCCGCCGCAAGGCTGTCGGAGGCCATCATCACCGCCTGCAGGCCTGATCCGCACATCTTGTTGACCGTCGTCGCCTCGACATGGAGGCCCAGTCCCGCGCCGATCGCGGCCTGACGCGCTGGCGCCTGACCCAGGCCGGCGGGCAGGACGCAACCCATATAGATCTGTTCGATCTTCGCCGGATCGACGCCGGCGCGCGCGACCGCCGCCTTCACCGCCGTGGCCCCCAGTTCGGTCGCCTTGACGCCGGTCAGGGCGCCCTGAAAGCCGCCCATGGGCGTGCGGGCAAAGGCGACGATGACGACGGGATCGGACATGGCAAACGCTCTCTCTCTGGCTGGGGCCGGATGTAGCCTCGCCCGCCGGGGATTGCGAGGGTCAAGCCCGGAACAGCAGCGACCCGTCGCCGTAGGAATAGAAGCGGTAGTCCGTGGTCACGGCGTGGGCGTAGGCCGCCTTCATCGTCTCCAGTCCGGCGAAGGCCGAGACCAGCATGAACAGGGTCGATTTCGGCAGGTGGAAATTGGTCATCAGCACATCCACCGCCCGGAAAACGTAGCCGGGCGTGATGAAGATGGCCGTGTCGCCGTGGAAGGGCTGGATCACGCCGTCGGGCGTCGTGGCGCTCTCAAGCAGGCGCAGTGAGGTGGTGCCGACGCAGACGATCCGGCCGCCGTTGGCGTGGACCGCGTTCAGGGCGGCGGCGGTCTCCGGCGACACCACGCCCCACTCGGAGTGCATCCTGTGATCGGCGGTGTCCTCGGCCTTGACCGGCAGGAAGGTGCCGGCCCCGACATGGAGCGTCAGGGCATGGGTCGAGACGCCCTTCGCCCGGATGGCCTCCAGCAGGGCCGGGGTGAAATGCAGGCCGGCAGTGGGCGCGGCCACGGACCCGTCATGGGCAGCGTAGACGGTCTGGTAGTCCGTCAGGTCGCGGTCGTCCTCGGGCCGCCTCGCCGCGATATAGGGCGGCAGGGGCATGACGCCGATGGTGCGGATGGCCTCGTCGAGCGCGGGGCCGGCGAGGTCGAAGGCCAGGGTGATGAGGCCGTCCTCGTCCTTGCCCGTGACGGTGGCCGCCAGAGTATCGAAGCGGATGCGGTCGCCGACCTTGATGCGCTTGCCCGGTTTCATGAAAGCGGACCAGACGGCGGGCGCGTCGCGGTGATGCAGGGTGGCCTCGACCGCGACGGTCAGGGTCTCGCCCCTGGGCGACAGGCGCTCGCGCACACCCGACAGCCGGGCAGGAATGACGCGGGTGTCGTTGAAGACGAGGGCGTCGCCGGGCTGCAGGAAGTCGGGCAGGTCGCGGGCGATCCGGTCTTCCAGCCCGCCGTCCTTCACCACCAGCAGGCGCGCGGAATCCCTCGGCTCGGCGGGGCGGAGCGCGATATGGTCCTCGGGCAGGTCAAAGTCGAAATCAGCGGTCTTCATGGCGTCGGCCTAAGGCCATGCGGGCGGCGGGCGGTCAAGCCTGCGACGCGATCAGAGACCCACGAACCCCGCGCTGAGGTCCCACAGGCGGGCGGCGCGGGCCTCGTTGCTGGCCTTGGCCGAGAGCGGCTGGGCGAAGGCCTCGCGACCTTCCTGCTGGCGATTGCCCCAGCTCCAGTGGACGCCGGAGCGGGCAAAGGCGGGCTCGGCGACGACCTCGGCAATACGCTCGCCGGCCAGGGTCTGGGAGACATAGCCCCTGGTGATATTCTTCTGGAACCAGGGGAAGATCGTCTGGAACAGTCTGGGCGCATAGCGGAACAGGGCGGTGTCGGCGACGCAGCCGGGATAGACGGTGTTGAAGATCACGCCGGTCTGGTCATGAAACCGCCGGTGAAACTCGCGGCTCATGATCATGTTGCAGAGCTTGGAGTCCTTGTAGGCCTTGCCGGGCTTGAACGGTTTGCCGTCGATCATGGCCACGGGGGCCAGGAACCCGGCCTCCAGCCCCGCAAGGTCGCCGAGGTCGGCGGGGGCGGGGATCGGTACCTTGCCACCGAACTCCTCGGAATTGGCCGTGACGGTGCCCAGCGTGATCAGGCGCGGGTTCGGGCCGCTCTCGCGCAGTTTCGGCAGCAGCAGATGGCTGAGCAGGAAATGGCCGAAATGGTTGGTGGCGACGCTGATCTCATAGCCCTCTGGCGAGCGGGCGGGCTCCTTCAGCAGCGGCAGATAGACGGCGGCGTTGCAGACCAGGGCGTCGAGCCGGTGACCGCTGGCCAGAAAGGCGTCGACGAAGGCTCGCACGCTGGCCTGTGATCCGAGGTCGATCAGCATGGGGCTGACCGACGCCGCCGGGATGTCCAGTTCGGCGATCGCAGCCCGGGTCTTGGGCAGGTCGCGGCACGCCATGACCACATGCCAGCCCCGTGCGACGAGGGCCAGGGTCGCATACAGGCCGACACCGGAAGAGGCACCGGTGACAATGACGGTTGGGTTCGGCGTTGGCATGGCGCGCAGGTCTTTCAGTGGAACGTCGGTCGGCGACGAATCGGCGCGGGACCGCTCTCCTTGATGACAGCGTGCGCGGACACTGCCAATCTTCATCCCATGGCTGTCAAACAGGGCGCTGCCGAAGATGACACGTCGCGAGCGGCGGCCGACGGGTCGCTGGCTCCGGACCCGCCCGCACCCCACGACGACCTGGCGGTTCGCGGCTTCCGGCTGACGGAGCGCGTTCTGCTGATCCTGATGGCGGCCATGACGGTGGTGGCGGCGGGAGCCGAAGTCGTCAAAGTCTGGCAGGCGCAGTCGATCGATCTGGCCGATATCCTGCTGATGTTCCTCTATACCGAGGTGATCGGCATGATCGCGGTGTTCTACACCGGTCGGGGCTCGCCCTTTATCTATCCGATCTTTATTGCCATCACCGCCCTGGCGCGACTGATCGTGCTGCAGGGCAAGGATATGGCGCCCCAGAACATCCTTTTCGAGGCTGCCGCGATCCTGTTGCTGGCCCTCTCGGTCGTGGTGGTCGCACGGGTCAAAAAAAGCTAGGCTTCAAGCCGGTCGTTGACCCCTCGCCGCCGAGGCTGCAAACCCGCTGGCATGCTGCAGTACCTCGAACCTCTCGCCCGCGAGGCCAGATCCTGGCCGTTCGAACAGGCGCGCGCGCTGCTGGACCATGTGCTGAAGAAGCGGCTGTCCGACGCCGAACGGAACGCTGCGAAACTGCTGATCGACGCCGGCAAGGCCGACGAGGCGCTGGCCACCTTCGAGATGTTGCAGCGGCCGGTGGTGCTGGAAACCGGCTATGGCCCGTCCGGCCTGCCGCATATGGGCACCTTCGGCGAGGTGGCGCGCACCACCATGGTGCGTAACGCCTTTCGCGCCCTGACCGGCGACCACTGGCCGACGCGGCTGATCGCCTTCAGTGACGACATGGACGGCCTGCGCAAGGTGCCCGAGGGCGTGCCGAACCCCGAGATGCTGCGCGAGGACCTGAACCTGCCGCTGACGCGGGTGCGCGATCCGTTCGGCACGCATGACAGTTTCGGGGCGCACAACAACGCCCGGCTGCGCGCCTTCCTCGACAGCTTCGGCTTCGAATACGAATTCCTGTCCTCGACAGAGGAATACAAGTCCGGCCGTTTCGACACGACCCTGCTGCGCCTGCTGGAGCGGTTCGATGCGGTGCAGGCGATCATGCTGCCGACGCTGGGCCCGGAACGGCGTGAGACCTATTCGCCCTTCCTGCCGGTCAGCCCCGTCACCGGCCATGTGCTTCAGGTCCCGACGCTGGAGCGGAATGTGGCGAAGGGCACCATCGTGTTCGACGATCCGGCGGGTGGCCGCACCGAGCTCCCGGTCACCGGCGGCCATGTGAAGCTGCAGTGGAAGCCGGACTGGGCCATGCGCTGGACCGCGCTGGACGTCGACTACGAGATGTCGGGCAAGGATCTGATCGAGAGCGTGCGCGAATCGTCGAAGGTCTGCCGTGCGCTGGGCGGCTTGCCGCCCGAGGGGTTCAACTACGAGCTCTTCCTCGACGTCGACGGAAAGAAGATCTCCAAGTCCAAGGGCAACGGCCTGACCATGGAGCAGTGGCTGCGCTACGGCACGCCCGAGAGCCTGTCCTGGTACATGTTCCAGTCACCGAAGTCGGCCAAGAGCCTGCATTTCAACGTGATCCCGCGCGCCATTGACGACTGGCTGGGGGCCATCGAGGCCTACCGGACCCAGGAGCCAGCCAGACAGATCGACAATGCCGTCTGGTCGATCCACGCCGGCGCGCCGCCCGAGGCCGCCAGCCCCGTATCGTTTGCCCTGCTGCTGAACCTCGTCGGTGTGGCCAATGCGTCGAGCAAGGCCCAGCTGTGGGCCTATATGGCGCGCTACCTGCCCGAGGCGACGCCGCAGACCGAGCCGGTGCTGGACGGGCTGATGGACCGGGCGCTGAACTACTACGAGGACTTCGTGAAGCCGACGAAGTCGTACCGGGTGCCAGACGAGCGCGAGACGGCGGCCCTGCTGGATCTGGCCGAACGGCTGAAGGCCTTGCCGGCGGACACCACCGACGGTGAGCTGATCCAGGCCGAGGTCTATGCCGTGGGCAAGGAACACGGGTTTGAGCCGCTGCGGGCCTGGTTCGGTGCCCTGTACGAGGTCCTGCTGGGGGCTTCGCAGGGTCCACGCTTCGGGTCGTTCGCCGCGATCTATGGCCTGCCGCAGACCGTGGCGCTGATCGAGGCCGGGGCGAACGGCGAACTGGCGGGATAGACGCTTCTCCTCCCCGCGCGGCGCGTGGGGAGGTGGCTCTGAGCGAAACGAAGAGACGGAGGGGTTTTTTGCGGTGCGCAGAGCCCCTCCACCGCTTCGCGGTGCCGCTCCCCATCGCTGCGCGACGGGAGGAGACGGGACTCGCCGAAGATGAACCGAAAACAACGGCAAGGCGTGGGGAGCCTTCAGGCTCCCGGGTGCATTACCCTGACATCGACCAACCTCGATGAACCGGAGAGAGATATGTCGAAGATCATCACCACATTCGCCACCGCCGCTGCCCTCGCGGCCCTGGTCAGCGCCGCGCCGATGGCGGCCCAGGCCCAGCAGTCCAACGGCATCACCAGCTGCGACGCGCCCGGCGGGCGCCAGACCGCCGGTGCCCTGATCGGCGGGGCCATAGGTGCCCTTGCCGGCAGCCGGATTTCGAGCAACGAACGGGGCCTCGGAGCCCTGGCCGGGGCCGGTGCGGGTGCCGCAGCCGGCTCCTACATCGGTTGCAACCAGCAGCGCGCGCGGGCCGAGGGTCAGGCCAGCTCCAGCGGGGCCCAGTACCGCGCCGCGTCCAACCTGCGCATCCGCAGCGGTCCGGGCACCCGCTACCGTCAGTCCGGCAGCCTGTCGTCCGGCCAGCCCTTCACCGCCATCGGCTCGCAGGGCGAATGGGTCCAGATCGCCGGCGGCGGCTGGGTCAACGCCAACTATGTCCAGCCGTATTGAGCGCAAGCTGCGCGGCGTGACGAGAAAGGGCCGTCCCGAAAGGGTCGGCTCTTTCCTGTCTACTGGTTGACCCAGAGGATGCGCGCCATCCAGTCGATCTCGCGGCGCGCCAGGGTGCGGGGCGGGTAGGCCGGATTGATGGAGACGAGGGTGACCGCCCGTGCCGTCAGCGACGCCAGTTCCTTGGCTACGGTCTCGCCTGTCGTGGTGCGGACCACGACCCGGTCGCCGCGCCGGACGTCCGTCCGCTCCCGATCCACCAGGACCCGGTCGCCCGCGCGATAGAGGGGCGTCATGGAGTCTCCGGAAATCCGAAGGCTGAACAGGCCGGCCCCCGCCACCGGAAGCTCGGTCTGGTCCCAGCCGTCTCCGGTCGGCAGTCCGGCGTCATCGAAGAAGCCCGCCTCGCCCGCCTCGGCCATGCCGAGCAGCGGGACCGTGGCCGGGTGTGACGGATCTTCTCCGGCCATGACGGCGAAATCAGCCAGCGATGCGCCGGTCGCGGCGAGCGCGCGGTTCAGGCTTTCGGTCGAGGGCCAGCGCGGCCGCCCCGGCTGACCCGGCCCGAACCGTTTTGAGAGGTTGAAGGTGGTGGCGTCCAGCCCCGCGCGGCGGGCCAGGCCGGACGGCGACAGCCCCCCGCGCGCGGCCAGCCGGTCCAGCGCTTTCCAGATCTGGGTGTGGGACAGGGCCATGCAATCCGCCGAATCGTTCGCGGCAGGTTAGCGAGGACTATAAACCTATTCCAGCCCCGCCGCGCGCCGCTCCTGCCAGGCCCAGAAGCTGCCGATACCGATCGCGGCCATGATGCCATAGCTGGCGAGATTCAGGACTGTATAGAAGGCGGCGATCGTGGGACGCAGGTCGAACAGGATGACGAAGTGGCTCATGATGACCACGAGTTGCAGCGCTGCGGCCCAGACGGGCCAGGTCCGACGGAACTTCCAGGCGATCCCTCCGAAGACGAGAAGCATCACGGTGTCGAGGGCGAGCAGACCCGGCTTGAAGTTCCGTCCCAGGCCCGCGTCGTCCTGGACCAGCATGCCGGCCATCCAGCCCAGAAGATAGGCCCCCATGGCGAGGCGTTCCGGCTCGTCGCCCTTGGCGAAGGCGAGGATGCCGACCAGAACCATCGGCAGCAGGCCGATCTGGGAGTAGACGGTGTCCAGCATGAAATCGCCCCCGCGTCGACAGACGCGGAGGCGATGATGCTTCGAGTCTGGTTAATCGAAAACCGAAGTCGTCGACATTAACCCGAATTCACGCAACCCGGACGGGCCGGGCATCGGCGACAGTGCGAAGTTGTTGATTAACACCCGGCTTGAATTCCTCATTCCAGTCGTCGGGCTTGTCGAGCGGACCGACGGCGTAGGTGCCCCAACCCATGCGACGGTGGTCCTTCTGCATCTCGGCGTGGCAGGCCACGACGGCGTCGCGCGCGGCCGACAGGGCGGCGATCGCCTCGACGGCCTTGGCCTGGGACACGGAACCGGCAACCGGGGACACCTTCAGCAGGGTCCGGCCACCAATCATGGATTGAACGAGGGTGGTCGCCGAGGTGAGCGCGGCGTCGATTGCGCGCTCGGTTGCATAGAGATCGCCCGCGACGCTGGCGACGACTTCAGTCCGGTCCATATTTAGCCCCTTCCAAAAAACAACAGTAATGAGGAAAGAGTTAACACAGCTCGGCTGTTCGCGCTAGGGTTTCGTTAACCGTTGAGGCAGCCTCCGGTCTGACCGCGCCGCCGATGGGAATGTCATCTTCCGGCTTGTCCAGCGGACCGACGGCCAGATCCCCCAGACCCAGCCGGCGGGCCAGCGCGGCCAGGGTGGTGTGGGTCTCCACCAGATGGGAACGCGCCGCCGCCAGCGCGCCGATCGCGGCAGCCGTGCCGTCGAATGCCCTCTGTCCCGCCACGGCCGACAGCCGGGCCCGGGCCCGGGCGGCGGGCAGCAGGACCGCGAGGCGGGCGGTTTCGGCCAGGGCCGTATCGATCGCCGCTTCGGCGGCATGAAGGCGCAGGGACAGGGCGACCCCGACAGCGTGTCTGCTCATGATCCAACTCCGGTGGCCCAGTGCCACGCCCGAATACAACCATAAAGCAAATCCTATGGCAAGTCTGGGTTGTCCACGTCGAGCGAGAAATGCGCCGTCAGGCTGGCGATCGGCTGGGCCGGGTCCTCCTGCCAGGCCTCGGCCAGCACATGGGCGACGCGCCGCCCGGCCCGCGAGATCCGGGCTCGGGCATACA
Source organism: Caulobacterales bacterium (assembly GCA_038250335.1). Classification (GTDB taxonomy): domain Bacteria; phylum Pseudomonadota; class Alphaproteobacteria; order Caulobacterales; family Caulobacteraceae; genus Brevundimonas. The sequence goes on along the minus strand of JBBSCK010000006.1, from coordinate 17,367 downwards.
CGTCGAGGGGTTTGCCCGAGCGCAGATAGGCCGTGGTCACCGTGATCGGGCGCGGCAGGTGCAGCCGCGGCCAGACCCGCGCCACCTGGGCGATGGCGGTCAGTTCCAGCAGGGCGGCGGTCGAACCGCCGTGCAGCGCCGGCAGCATCGGATTGCCCACCAGATGATCGGCAAACGGCATGATGACGGTCAGGACGTCGCCGTCCTCCTCGGTCCGCAACCCGAGGAAACGCGCGTAGGGGATCGTGTCCAGCAGGGCCGTCATGCGGCATCGCCCCGGGCTTGCAGATTGGCACCGGCCCCACGTCCGCCGTCGGAGTTGATCACATAGGTGGCCTGGGAGGCGGCCACGGGATCTGCGGGGTCGTCCTCGAACGCCCAGGCGCGAACGAAGCCGATGGTGCGGGTGACCCGGTAGCAGCGCGCCTCGCTCAGCAGGTCCACGCGCGGCCGCGCCGGTCGCATATAGTCGATCCGCAGATCCAGCGTTGCAATCGGCTGGTAGCGGCCCAGGGCCGTCCAGACCGCGAGGCCACCGACATGATCCAGCATCGCCGTGACCAGTCCGCCGGCAAACACCCCGGTGGCGGGATCGCCGACAAGGTCTTCGCGCCACGGCGTGCGCAGACGGACGCGATCGCCCGTCACGCCTTCATAGACAAACCCCAGGGCGTGGGTGTGGGCCGCCCCCGAAGCGAGTTGCGGCATCAGGCTGGTCAGGAAAGGATCGCTCATGGGATCGTCCTTATCGGGCGCTGTCCGGCGCGCAAGCCGCAAACCATGCCCATATCCCCGCCATGACCCGACCCGAAGACCTGTTGCGGCCCACACCGGCCGGCCTGTATTGCCCGCCGGGCGATTTCTACATTGATCCCGTGCGTCCCGTGGACCGGGCGGTGATTACCCACGGCCACGCCGACCACGCGCGTGCGGGCCATGGCGCCGTGCTGGCGACGGTCCAGACCCTGGCAATCATGGCCGAGCGCTACGGCGAGGCCTTCACCGTCCTGCGCCAGCCGGTCCAGTATGGTGAAAAGGCCTCGCACAATGGCGTGGAGATCCGGCTGGTCCCGGCCGGCCATGTGCTGGGCTCGGCCCAGGCGGTGATCAAATGGCAGGGCCTGACCATGGTGGTGTCAGGCGACTACAAGCGCCGTCGCGACCGCACCTGTGCGCCGTTCGAGCCTGTGCCGTGCCACGTCTTCATCTCGGAAGCGACGTTCGGCCTGCCGGTCTTCACCCATCCGCCGGACGTCGAGGAGATCGGCCGGCTGGTCCAGTCGCTGGGCCAGTTCCCGGACCGGGCGCATCTGGTCGGGGCCTATGCGCTGGGCAAGGCGCAGCGGGTCATCCGCCTGTTGCGCGAGGCGGGCTGGGAGCGGCCGATCTATGTCCACGGCGCGCTGGAGCGGCTGAACCGGCTGTATGAACGCGAGGGCGTCGATCTGGGACCGATCCTGCCGGCGACGGGGCTGAAGAAGGATGCGCTGGGCGGAGAGGTGGCGATCGCGCCGCCGTCCGCCATTCAGGACCGCTGGGCCCGGCGCTTCGCCGATCCGGTCACGGCCTTCGCCAGCGGCTGGATGCTGGTCAAGGCGCGGGCCCGCCAGCGCGGCGTGGAACTGCCGCTGGTGATCTCGGATCACGCGGACTGGGGCGAGCTGACCACCACCTTCGATGACATCCGGCCCGACGAACTCTGGATCACCCACGGCCGTGAAGAAGGCCTGCTGCGCTGGGCCGAGCTGAACGGGATGAAGGCCCGGGCCCTGCGCCTGGTCGGCTATGACGAGGAGGACGAGGAACAGCCCGGAGAGACGGTAACCCCGGCCGCCTGACCGCTGATCAGGCGGCGCGGCCCTTGCGAGCGGTGCGTGCGGGCGCGACGGCGGCGGCGGGTTCGGTCAGCGCGGCGTTCATGGCCATGCGCAGGCGTTCGGGCTTGATCGGCTTTTCGACCACGGCGGCCATGCCGATCGACAGATAGTTTTTGGCGTCGTCTGGGTCGGCGTTGGCGGTCAGGGCGACGATGGGGATGTTGCGTTCCGGGCCGGTCAGGGCGCGGATGGCCCGGGTCGCCTGGACCCCGTCCATGCGCGGCATCTTGATGTCCATCAGGACGAGGTCGAACGGCCTGGCCTGCACCGCCTCCAGGGCCTCGAGACCATCCTCGGCGGTCTCGGAGCTGCAGCCGAACATTTCGCACAGCGCCTGGGCGACCACGCGATTGGTGGCGTTGTCGTCGACGATCAGGATGTGGGGGCTGGACTGGAGCTCCAGGGTGGCCATGGCCGAGACGTTCGAGGGATGGTCGACGGCCGCCGCCGACAGGGGGGCGGCGATGTCGAAGGCGAAGGTGGCCCCGCGACCGGCGTTGTTCTCGGCCCAGATCCGCCCGTCCATGCGATCGATGATCTGGCGGCAGATCGACAGGCCCAGACCGGCACCATCGGGGCCGGAACCATGCACGAAGGGCTCGAAGATGACGTCGACACGGTCAGCGTCGATGCCGGGGCCGTCGTCGCGGATACGCGCTTCCAGGCGCACGACACCATTCTCGGACACGGCCTTCAGACTGGCCTCGACCACACCGTTTCGGGCGAACTTCAGCGCATTGCCGATCAGGTTGTTGAACACCTGTTTCAGGCGCACGCAGTCAATGTCGGCGGCCAGTTCGGTGTCGCCTTCATAGCCGACCATCAGCCGGACCGCGTCCTGCGAGGCCCGGGGTGCCCACATCCGCTCGATGTCGTCCATCAGGGCGCGCAACGGCGTGGCCGCTGGCGTCAGTTCCAGCTCTCCGGCCTCGGCCCGTGACAGGTCCATCGCATCCTGGAGAATGCGCAGCAGCGTCTCGGAGGAATCGACGATGGTCTGGACGTGGACATGGGCCGCGTCGTTGAGTGGCTGGCGACGCAGCAGTTCGGCGATGGCAAGAACGCCATTCATCGGCGTGCGCAGCTCGTGGCTCATGATGGCGAGGAACTGGCTCTTGGCGCGCGCCGAGGCGAGGGCCTGGGTGCGGCTTTCGCTCAGGGCCAAAGCCTGTTCGGCCAGTTCGACGTTGCGGCTGCGCTGCTGTTCGTTGACCGCCTGCAACAGGGAGACGGCGGTGCCGACCCCGCGGTAGCGCCCGTTCCGGGTGACCACAAAGCCGCGCATCAACGCCCCGGGGCCGCTCCTGACCAGGATGTCGCAGAACGCGTCGATCCGCACGCCGGCCTCGACCACGGCCGGTTCGGGGTCCATGACGATGGAGACGGGCCGGTTGGCATACAGCGCATGCCCGAAGGGGCCGGCGATCTTCAGCAGGAAGGCGTTGCGTTCGACCAGACCCACGGGGCGGTCGTTCTCGACAACGGGAATGACGAGGGTGTCAGGCTCGCGCTGGAACCGCGCGAAGATATCGGCCGCCGTCACGGTTGGCGAGACCGGCTCGGCGCGTTCCGTGAGGACTTCGATCGTCGGCATTCTGGCCGAAACTCCCTGATACCTGTGGACCTTATGGGAAAACCGTTTGCAAAAGGGTTAAGCCGCAAAAATGTCCGTTTCTGCAATCGGAGGCCGGGCCCGTGTTTTGCGGGATCGGCCGGTCTGGTGTAGGGACGACCGTACCCTTTCACCGCTGAACCGAACCCGATGCGCGCGGCCTCAAGGCCGACCGCAGACCTGTCATGACCGAAACTCAAGCCGATACCGCTCAAAGCGCCCTGGTCCTGTTCTCGGGCGGGCAGGACAGCGCCACCTGCCTGGCCTGGGCGCTTGAGCGCTATGCCCGGGTCGAGACCGTGGGTTTCGACTATGGTCAGCGCCACGCGGTCGAGATGGAGGCGCGCCTGCGGGTCCGGGACGGCATGGCGCACGTGCTGCCGGCGCTGGCCGGGCGGCTGGGACCGGACCACGTGATCGATCTGACCGGCTTCGGCGCCATCGGCGAGACGGCCATGACCAGCGACCGCGCCATCGAGATCGGCGCGCGCGGCCTGCCCACGACCTTCGTGCCGGGGCGCAATCTGGTGTTCCTGACCTGCGCGGCGGCCCTGGCCGACCGTCGTGGTCTGGAGGTGCTGGTCGGCGGCATGTGCGAGACGGACTTCTCGGGCTATCCCGACTGCCGGCGCGAAACCGTCGATGCCATGGAACGGGTACTGGCGCTCGGTCTGGACCGGCCCTCGCCGATCCAGACCCCCCTGATGGCGCTGACGAAGGCCCGGACCTGGGCTCTGGCGCACCAGATCGGCGGGGACGCACTGGTCGAACTGATCGTCGAGGAGTCGCACACCTGCTATCGCGGCGACCGCAGCCACCGGTACGACTGGGGCTATGGCTGCGATGACTGCCCGGCCTGCGACCTGCGGGCTGCAGGCTGGAACAACTGGATTGCGGGCCAATGACCTATGCGGTCAAGGAGACCTTCCTGACGGTTCAGGGGGAGGGCGGTCAGGCGGGTCGCCCCGCCGTGTTCCTGCGGTTCGCGGGCTGCAATCTGTGGAGCGGGCGCGAACAGGACCGGGCGGGCGCGGTCTGCAGCTTCTGCGACACCGAGTTCGTCGGCACGGACGGCGACGGCGGCGGTCGGTTCGCGGATGCGGACGCGCTCGCGGATCATGTGGCGGCGCTGTGGATCGGCCGCGCGGGCGATCCGAAGCTGGTCGTGTGCACGGGCGGGGAGCCGCTGCTGCAGCTGGATACGGCGCTGATCGAAGCCCTTCATGCGTGCGGCTTCGATATCGCGGTGGAGACCAATGGTACCTTGGCCGCGCCCGGGGGGGTCGACTGGATCTGCGTCAGTCCCAAGGCCGCCGCCCCGGTGGTCCAGACCTCCGGGCAGGAGCTGAAACTGGTCTATCCCCAGGCACTGGCGATGCCGGACCGGTTCGAGGATCTGGCGTTCGAACGCTTCTGGCTGCAGCCGATGGACGGACCCGATCAGGCGGCGAACACGGCGGCGGCGCTGGACTACTGCCTGCGCAATCCGAAATGGCGCCTCAGCGTGCAGACGCACAAATACATCGGCGTCCGATAGGTCAGCAGCGCTGCCCGTTGGCGCGGCGTTGTTCGCAGCGGCGCTGCTCGCGCTCGTAGTCGCGCTGCTCGCGTTCGCGGCGGGCGCGGGTCTCCTCGTCCGAGGTGGTGACCGCGTCGAAGCCGGCACCGACAACCGCACCGGTCGCCTTGGCCGTGCCGCCGACGATGGCCCCGGCCGTGCCGACCACAGCCCCCACGAGACAGCTCTGCAGCATCAGGGAGCCCGCGATCATTGCAGACAGGACAACGAGACGGCGAGCCGGTTGGGTCATGGCGCGCATCTAGCCGCAACAGGGTGAACGGATTGTGACCTCACCCGATCTGCGCCCGGTGCCTCAGCAGGGCGTCGGCCAGCACGCAGGCGGCCATGGCCTCCACAACCGGCACGCCGCGCAGCGCCACACAGGGGTCGTGACGCCCGGTGGTGCGCAGGTCGGTCTCGGTCCCATCGCGGGTGACGGTCCGGCGCGGGGTCAGGATCGAGGAGGTCGGCTTGAACGCGATCCGCGCGGTCAGCGGCTGGCCGGTCGAGATCCCGCCCAGCACGCCGCCAGCGTGGTTGGACAGGAACACGATCTCCCCGTCCGGGCCCAGCCGCATCTCGTCCGCATTGTCCTCGCCCGACAGTTCGGCCGAGGCAAAGCCCGCCCCGATCTCCACGCCCTTGACGGCGTTGATCGACATCATCGCGGCGGCCAGTTCGGCATCCAGCTTGCCGTAAAGGGGCGCGCCCCAGCCGGGAGGGAGGCCCGTGACCTCCAGCGCCACGATGGCACCAACCGACGAGCCGGCCTTGCGCACGCCATCCAGAAAGGTCTCCCAGGCTGGAACCACCCCGGCCGAGGCGGCGAACAGCGGGTTGTCGTAGACCGCCCCGAAATCGACGGCGTTCGGCGCGATCCCGTGTGGGCCCAGCTGGACCACGCCGGCCCGGATGACGACGCTCTCGCCCAGCACTTTCCTCGCCACGGCTCCTGCAGCGACCCGGGCAGCGGTCTCGCGGGCCGAGGACCGTCCGCCTCCCCTGTGATCGCGCACGCCGTATCTGGCCTGATAGGTCATGTCGGCGTGGCCGGGACGGAAGGCCCGGGCGATCTCGCCATAGTCCTTCGAGCGCGCGTCCTCGTTGTCGATGTGGATGGCGATGGGGGTGCCGGTGGTCACCGGGCCGGCCCCGTCGTCGAACACTCCGGACAGGATCCGGGCCGTGTCGCTTTCCCGGCGCTGGGTGACGAAGCGGCTCCCGCCGGGCTTGCGCCGGTCCAGCCAGGGCTGCAGGTCGGCCTCGGTCAGAGGGATCTGCGGCGGGCAGCCGTCCACCACACAGCCGATCGCCGGTCCGTGGCTCTCGCCCCAGGTCGTCACGCGAAAAAGGTGGCCGAAGGTATTGTGGGACATTCAGTGGTGAACGGCGGTCGCCCGCCCGTAGCGGGCAGCCGCCTCGTTCAGGCGGCTGTCGCGGGTCCAGAGCGAGAGGTCTTCGACCAGCAGTACCGCCGCCAACAGATGAGCGTCGATCCAGCCAAGGCCGGTCCCATGATGGGGTCCACTTTCGGCCAGATGCATGACTTCCTGTTCGGACACGCTTCGGATCCTGCGGACATCGTAGAGCTGCTGCATGACTTGCGGGCGATGGGGCAGGTTCCCCATCGCGAGTTCTCCGATCACAAAGGGGTGCATGCGGACGCGGCCGTCGCCCAGAAACTGGTCAAGCAAGGGGTCGCGCGATCGGAAATGATCGACCCAGACCGAGGTGTCTGCGAGGATGAGGCTCAATCTTCGTCGACGCCCCAGTAGCGCTTGCGGGGGGCGGCCTCGAAATCCGGCATGGTTCCACCGAGTTTGGCCAGGCGCCGCGAGGCTTCGGCCGATACGAACTCGCGCAAGGCATGGCGGATGATGGCAGACGGCTCTTCAAGACCGCTGTAATCCGCTGCTCGGGCCAGCAGGGCGTCGTCGATCGTGATCGTGGTCCTCATGATGAGCTTGCATCAAATGTTGCATAGAGAATGCACTTTCTGATGCGCGCCCGCAAGCTCACGCCGCCAGGCGCTCCGGCGTCCAGACGCGGGTGAAGCGGGCCAGCAGGTCCTCGGCCGCCGAGGGCGCGTCTTGGGAGGGCTTCAGGGCGACGAACAGGTGGCCCTGGGGGCGGGCGCCCCGCGCCGGCAGGCCGAGGCCGCGCAGGCGCAGGCGGATGGGCGTGTGCAGCCCCGGCGTCACCCAGGCGGCGCGCAGACCGGCGTGGGTGTCGATCTCCACCCGCCCGCCGTCACACAGCAGCCGCAGCGGGACGGGCCAGTCCATGAACAGGTCGTCGCCGAGTGCGACCAGGCCCTCGGCAGGCCGGATCAGCACGGGCAGATAAAGGTCGTTGCCGTCATCGGCCGCGCCCCGGAGCCGCAGGTACTCGCCGGTCCGCATGCCGGGCGGCGCGGCGATGCGCAGCCGTCGTTGCGCCAGCCGGACCTCGGTCTGGCCGCCCGCCATCGCCTGTCGCGGTGTCAGGCCCACGACCGGCAGGGCTGCCGGGCGAACGACCGGGGCGGCGAGGGCGGCCCGCCGCACCCCGGTGGACTGGATCAGGCGATAGGCCGCGATGATGCGGCGATAGCGGTCGGCATCGCCGCCGGGCGCGTCGGGCCGTGCGCCCTTGACCGCCAGACGAAAGGCGCGCGTCACCGCCTCCTGCTCCATCGGGCCGTGCAGGCCGAGGACGGCGAAAGCTTCGTTCAGGGTCGGGCCGGGCGCGGTCATGCGGCGAATAAGCCGGGCGCATGGTCAAGGACCGGTTAACCGTGCGGCGCGCGTCGGCCCTTGCTATACCGGCGCCATGACCAACGCCGCCATCCCCTCCAGCCCGACCCGCGAGGAATACGCCCGCGACTATGCCGCCGCCCTGGCCGCCAATGGCGACGAAACCATCTTTCAGCAGACCGAGCCGGTCGGTCTCTTGGTTGACTGGCTGACCGATGCACGGGCCCATGAGCCGAACGATCCCAATGCCGTGGCCCTGTCCACCGTGGACGCGGACGGCCTGCCCGACAGCCGCATGGTCCTGCTCAAGGATGTCGATTCAGCGGGCTTCACCTTCTATTCGAACGCAGAGAGCACCAAGGGGCTGCAGCTGGCCGGACGGCCCGCAGCGGCCCTGCTGTTCCACTGGAAGTCGTTGCGCCGCCAGGTGCGCGTGCGCGGGACTGTCGAACCGGTGAGCGCGGCCGAGGCCGACGCCTATTTCGCCAGCCGAGCGCGCGAGAGCCGGATCGGGGCCTGGGCCTCGGACCAGTCGCGGCCTTTGGCCAGCCGCGAGGTGCTCGAGGCGGCGGTGGACCGTGAGACCGCGCGGTTCGAGGGCGGAGAGGTCGATCGGCCGGAACACTGGACTGGCTGGCGCGTCGTCCCCTTCGCCGTGGAGTTCTGGCGTGACCGCCCGTTCCGCCTGCACGACCGGCTGAGGTTCGCCCGCGCCGGAGACAGCTGGACGAGCACCCGCCTCCAGCCCTGAGCCGTCAGGCCCCGTAGCGGGCCAGGAAGGTTTCGACCGTCTCTTCGACGATACAGGCCACGGTGCGGGTTGTCCGGACCTCGTCGCCGGTGACCATGGGTACGAAGAAGACGGGGTGTTCGATCATCCCCATCAACTGCCCCGCCGCCCAGGATGCCTTGGTCAGCCTCAGCTCGCCGCGCGCGGCGAGGACCGTCAGGGCGGCCATCAAGGGCCCGCCGAAGTCGCTACGGCCGCGCTCGAAAAAGCCCAGGGCGACGTCACGGAAGCGGGGACGTTCGGCCATGACGAGGCGAAACACCGAGCGCACGAACGGATCCCCCATGAACTCCGCATAGGCCGTGGCAAAGGCGGTGATCTGCTGGCGGGCATCGCCGTCCTGCAACCCGACCCTGCGCATCTGGTCTGCAAAGTCGTTGGAAGCGTCGGCGATGACGGCGGTGAACAGATGGGCCTTGGACGGAAAATAGCTGTACAGCGTCGCGGTCGAGACCGCTGCGGCCCGCGCGATCGGCTCGATCCGCGTCGCGGCGTAGCCCTCCGACATGAAATACCGGCGCGCCTCTCGCACGATACCGAGCTGTCGGGGATCCTCCGATGGGCCTGCGGTGTCCGTGGTGCCGTCGCGCGGCGATTTCGAATTTGCGTGCATCTCAGCCGAAACCTAGCCGAAATGGCCAAGCTTGGGGAAGCCCACCGATCCCGGTTATGGATCGCGCGACATCAGGGCTGCGAGCAGGGGGTGCGCCAGCAGCGGCGCGGCGAGGCGCACGATCGCCTGGGGATCGTCGAGGCGCACGGCCGCCGTCGCATCGGCCACGATGAAGTCGGCCCGCGTGCGCGACGGTTCGGTCAGTCGCTCGTGCCCGGGCCGCACGGTCTTCAGATACTGGTCGATGACAGAGGCCGCCGTCCGGCCCCGTTCGCTCTGGTCGCGCAGCAGGCGGCGGATGAAGCGGATGTCGGCCGGAGTGTCGACAAAGACGCGGATGTCGAACAGATCGGCCACGGCCGGGGTGCACAGGACATGGGTACCCTCGACGATGACCACGGGGGCGGCGGGGATCGCCTCGCCGTCTGGTTCCCGTCCGTGATGGATGAAGGAATAGACCGGGGCGGTCACCGGCTTTCCGGCCTTCAGCCGGTTCAGGTCGGCCAGCAGCAGATCGTGGTCGCGCGCCGCCACATCGTCGAAATCAAACGTCGCGGCGTCGAAGCCGGGCAGGGACGCGGCGTCGCGATAGTAGGAATCCTCGCGCATCAGCACTGCCGTCCCCGCCGGCAGGATGGCGACGACGGTCTCCGCCAGGGTTGACTTCCCCGAGCCGGAGCCGCCGGTGATCGCGATCAGTATGGGCATGGCGGCGGATTTAGCCCCGGATCAGTCCGTTGGGAACCACGCCCGTCGGCCCGGGCCTCAGCGGAAGAAGCAGGTCAGGCCCGCGTAGAGCGACTCGACTGCACCGGCCGCCCCGTCCGCTGTCAGGAATCCGCCCATATCTCCGGCCGAAAATTCGATGCCCAGCGTGGAGTCCGGCGTCAGCGAGACGCTCCGGGCGGCATTGAGCGTCGCGCGCGTGGTGCCGACGCCGACGCCGTCGACGGTGGTCAGGCCCGGCTCGTCCAGGAACCAGCCGGCGAAGTTCTCGTCCTGGAAAAGCAGATCCAGGCCGTTGGCAAACTGGGCGATCTGGGTCGGCCCAGCCCCGCACTCCGTATTGGTGCCCAGTTCCGGGGCCATCCCGCCCGTGGACGCGGTCACCGCGGCGATGACCGTGGCCTGGGGCGTTGCGAACGGCAGGGCGCGGGCTGCGCCCGAGGTGTCAAAGATCCGCAGCCCTTCACCTTCGATGGCCAGACCGCCCTGGGCAAGGGCCGCAGGCGCGGTCCCGGTCTCGCCGACCGGTGCCGCCGGTGCGACGGTCGCGGCCGCTTCGACTGCGGCGGGGTCGGGCGTCCGGTCACAGGCAGCGATCGTCGCCACGGCGGCAAGCGCGAGCAGGGTGCGGGTCGTCAGGCGCATGGTCGGCGTCCGTGTCTGTGATTGATGCGGCAGGAAAGGCCAGAACCACCGGGGGCGCAAGGGCGGCCGGTGCCTGACCTAGCGTCACGTTGCCTACAGGCGGTCTCCTCGGCTAGCGTGCGGTCAAGCCGCGCATCGAGCCGCGGCAACAGAGGGAATGCGATGCTGGGTTTGATGCAGGACTGGCCACTGACGGTCGACCGTATCCTGGACCATTCGAAGAACTGGCACTCACACCGCGAGGTGGTGACCCGTTCGGTCGAGGGTCCGATCGTGCGGACCAACTACGGCGAGATCCACGGACGGGCCAAGCGCGTGTCCAACGTGCTCAAGGCGTGGGGCGTTCAGACCGGCGACCGCATCGCCACCCTGGCCTGGAACACCGGCCGCCATATCGAGACCTGGTATGGCATCATGGGGATGGGTGCAGTGTGCCATACGCTGAACCCTCGCCTGTTTCCCGAACAGCTAATCTACATCATCAACCACGCCGAAGACCGGATCATCTTCGTCGACCTGACTTTCGTGCCGTTGCTCGAGGCCATCCTGCCGCATTGCCCGACGGTTGAGCGGGTCGTGGTGATGACCGACGAATGGCATATGCCGGCGACCAAACTGCCCCGCGCGGAATGCTATGAGCCGCTGATCGCCCAGGCATCCGAGGACTACGTCTGGGGCGGCTTCGACGAACAGACCGCCTGCGGCCTCTGTTACACCTCGGGAACCACGGGAAATCCCAAGGGCGTCCTGTATTCGCACCGCTCCAACTTCATCCACACCCTGCTGGGCATGCAGTCCACGGTGCTGGGCCCGTCGCCCAAGGAAGTCATCCTGCCGGTGGTGCCGATGTTCCACGCCAACGCCTGGGGCATCGCCTTTGCCGGTCCCGCAGCAGGGGCCAAGCTGGTCATGCCCGGCGCGCGAATGGACGGTGCCGCCATCTATGAGCTGATCGAGTCCGAGGGCGTGACCTTCTCCGCCGCCGTGCCGACCGTCTGGCAGATGCTGCTGACCCATCTGCGCGAGAACAAGCTGACCATCCCGACCGTCAAGCGCGTGATGATCGGCGGCTCGGCCGTGCCCGAAAGCCTGATCCGCGCCTTCCACGACGAGTTCGGCGTCGAGGTGGTGCAGGGCTGGGGCATGACGGAGACCTCGCCGATCGGGACCATTTCGATCCTGACGCCCGAGCTGGAAGCCCTGCCCTATGACGAGGGCATGAAGTGGCGGGTCAAACAGGGCATGCCGCCCCTGGGCGTCGAGCTGAAGCTCAAGAACTACGCCGGCCAGGAGATGCCGCACGACGGGACCACCTACGGCCGTCTGATGATCAAGGGCCCGACCATCGCCCGTGCCTATTTCAGGGACGAAGGCGGCGACATCCTGGATCACGAGGGCTTCTTCGACACCGGCGACGTCTCGACCATCGACGAGCACGGCTTCATGCAGATCACCGACCGCGCCAAGGATGTGATCAAGTCCGGCGGCGAATGGATCTCCTCGATCGAGATCGAGAACATCGCCGTCGGCCATCCGAAGGTTGAACTGGCCGCCGTGATCGGCGCGGCCCATCCGAAATGGGACGAACGGCCGGTGCTGATCATCAAGCTCAAGCCCGGCGAGGCCCAGGACAGGCAGGAGCATCTGGACTTCCTGGTCGGCAGGATCGCCAAATGGTGGATGCCCGACGACGTGGTGTTCGTGGACGACATTCCGCTGGGGGCCACGGGCAAGATCGACAAGAGAACCCTGCGCGAACAGCTCAAGGACTACAGCCTGCCGACCGCCGTCACGCCGGAACGGGTCTGAGCCATGGGCAGCGGGCCGCGGTCGAGGCGCAAGACCGGAAGGGGCCGGGTCGCGGTCTCCATCGCCCTGGCGGTCGCAGCGCCCGTGATCACCTTCGCCGCCGTCCTGCTGGTCAGGGGTGGAGCGGTGTCGCTCGGCTTCGGGCTTGATGTGCTGACGCTTCAGGTCGCCCAGGTGGCCGCCTTTGCCGCCCTGGGATTTGCGACGATATCGATGGCGGCGTCGGTGTCCCAGTTCCAGCGGCTGGGCTGGATCAGTCTCGCTGTCCTTGTGGCGACCGCCCTCGTCGCAGGGGCTTTCCGCTGGCAGGTCGCGGCCCAGGGCATTCAGGCCCCGCTCGACGTCGCCACGGACCTGAGCGAGCCGCCGGCGATTGCGGGGTCCGTCGGTCCGGCGGAGCTCTGCGTCGGCAGTGCGGCCGTCATGACCCAGGTCGCGCCGGAACGTGCCACCGACGCGCTTCAGGCTGCGGGCTTCTCGATCACCGAATCGCAGCTGTTCCGTGCGCGCGGCGTGCGTGAGGGGTTCTGGTTCGGCATGGGCCATGAGGCCGTGATCCGCATCCGTCCCGGACGCACGGATGTCCGGGTCGTGGCCCGCTATAACCGCGCCGACGGCGGCGAGACCTGCCGCATCACCCGCCAGATCCTCGCCGGGCTTCAGGCCACCTCGTAGACGGCGTCCAGCCGGGCGGATCCGTCCACGACGACCCGCCCCTCGTTCACCAGCTTGATCAGGTGCGCCAGCACCGACAGGCTGGCCGCCGGCCACAGGCGCGGGTCGACGGCGGCATAGAGCCCCGGCACCATCTCCGCGATCGTCCGGTCTCCGGCCCCGACCCGGGTCAGGATCTGTGCCTCCCGCTCCAGCCGGTGGTCGCGATAGGCCGTAAGGAAGGGCGCCGGATCGGTCACCGGCGCGCCGTGGGTCGGCCACAGGGTGTTGAACCCCGCCGCGATCACGGTGTCGAGGCTGTGCATATAGTCGGCCATGTTTCCGTCCGGCGGCGCTACCACGCTGGTGGCCCAGCCCATCACATGGTCGCCGCAGAACAGGGCGTTCTCCTCCTCCAGCACGAAGGCCATATGGTTTGACGCATGGCCCGGCGTGGGCAGGCCCGTCAGGGTCCAGCCGTCGCCCTCCAACCGTTCGCCGCCCGACAGGATCACGTCCGGAACAAAGGCCTCGGCCTCATCGTGGTCCAGCCCCCCCGAGGCATGGGTCTCGCGCGCCGGCGGCCGCATCGCCAGCACCGGGGCCCCGACCCGGTCGGCCAGCGGCCGGGCGAGGGGAGCGTGATCACGGTGGGTGTGGGTCACCAGGATGTGGCTGACGCGTCGCCCCTCGACCGCCGCCAGCAGGGCTTCCAGATGCGCCTCATCCAGCGGGCCCGGATCAATCACCGCGACCTCTGCACCGCTGTCCGGTCGCCCGACGATATAGGTGCCGGTGCCGGTGAAGGTGAACGGCCCGGGATTGTCGCAGATCACCCGCTGGATCCGAGGCGCGACGCGATCACAGCGCCCGTAGGCGAAATCGAAGGCGCGGACGAAGGGGATCATCGACGCGCCACCGCCCTGCCGCCGTTCCGGCCCGACCCTTGCCTTAACAAGAGGTAAATCCGTTCCGGAGCGTCCATCTTGACCCGCAGCATTGTCTTTACTGTCTCAAATCGGCTGCAGCCCATCGCGGCGGCGATCCTGTGTCTCATGGCGGCGCAACTTGTTCTCGCCTCGTGCGGCGACCCTGAACCGATTCCCTTTGCCGCCCGGACGACGGTCGTCCGTTAAAGCGGCAGCCGGCTCAGATCATAGCCCGCCGCAGCCGCGGCAGCCCGCAGGTCTTCCGGCTCACCCCGCCCCAGCGACCGCATGGCCAGGGCCCAGGTGATCGCCGACCGGGTGCCCGACCGGCAGTACATCAGGGCCCGCTCCCGGGGGCCGAGGGCCGACAGTACCGCCACCGTTGCGGTCACGGCCGCAGCGTCGGGCAGTCCCCGCACGGGGATGTGGACGAACCGCAGACCGGCCGCCGCAGCGGCGTCTGCCATTTCGGCGGCCGTGGGCTGGCCGGGTTCCTCGTTGTCCGGACGGTGGCTGACCACGACCACGACGCCGGTCCCCGCGAACCCGGGCAGACTGGTCGGGCTGATCTGCGGTGCCACGAGGGTCTGGTCGTCGAGGGTCTGACAGGGGGCTGACATGGGGCGATCCTGGGCAGGGGTTCAGCCGTGATGGCCTGGAAACAGGTGGCGAGGCCGCTTTCATGGTGCCGCGACGCGTCCCGCGAATGACTATAGAGCGGTTTGCGCACCGGGGCGAACCGGTCGTGGTGCTCAACAGGACCTGGACCACGAAGGCTTTATGAGCAGACCTGGCGCAGGATCTCCCAATCCGCCGCCCTTTTCTTTGGCCGGTGGGTGCCGCAGAAAAACCACTGGCACGCTGCAGGCATTGAGCGGGCTGCCATCCCCGAAACAGATCACGGACCCTCCATGCGCCTTCGCCTCGCCGCCCCGCTTATCGCCCTGGCCCTCGCCGTCCAGTCGCCCGCCGTCGCCCGGACCCAGGACGCTCCGATCGCAACCGCCCGCGATGCGGGCGAGAGCGTCGAAGCCCTGAGCGCCCGCGAGGCCATTGCCTATGAGACGCCGCTGCCGCGCGGCGCGCCGGAACAGGACTATCCGCTGGTGGCTTGGTGCGCTGCCCTGGTCGAGGGCCATATCGCGCTGGGTCGGACCCTGACGACGGCTGACGATCTCGATCGCGACATCATGCGGCTGGGCGGGCTGGAGGCGGCGGACTTCCGCGACGCCCTGCGCGTCGGCGGTCCGCGCCAGACGCCCGCTGTCCGGACGGCCGCCGAGGGGGCCGGGGCCGAGGCTGCCGCCCGCTGGGAGCCCCTCATGGCCCAGCAGGACGAACGCGCCCGCAGCGAGGCGTTCGGCCTGTTCTTCGGCCTGCCTGGCCGCTGCGAACACGCCGCCCGCCGCGTGCGCGAGAACATCACCACCCCGCCGGTGACGCTGGACGCCGCCGGTCTCGACGAGGTGGGGCAACCGAAGACGGAGTAGGGCCCTTCTCCCCTTGCGGGAGAAGGTGCCTCGCAGGGGCGGATGATGGGTACGAAGACACAGACGCGATGATCGGAGCAGACGCTCACAGTGTGACACCGGGCGTCACCCCTCATCCGACCTCGCTGCGCCCGGCCACCTTCTCCGCAGGGGGAGAAGGTGGCCCTGCCCGTCGGCGCGAAAAATGCTAAACTCCGCTGCATGAGCCAGTCGCCCCATGTCCTGATCCTGTCGCCCACGCTGGGTCTGCTGACGCCGCTGCTGGCGAGCGCATTTACGGTGCACCGGCTGTGGGAGCATCCGCCGGTGGAGGCGCAGGATCTGATCCGGGCAGTGGTGGTGCTGGGTGAGGAGCCGCTGGAGACCCCCGTGCTGGAGCAGCTGGCGAACCTGGGCCATGTGGCCTGTTTCACCTCGGGTTATGACGGGATCGATCTGGATTGGTGCCGGGCGCGGGGGCTGGTGGTGACCCATGCGCCGGCGGTCAATCACGAGGATGTGGCCGACCATGCCCTGGGGCTGATGCTGGGTGTGGTTCGGCGCATTGTCGACGGGGACCGGGCGGTCAAGGCCGGGGACTGGGTCATGGAGCGCCGGCTGATCACGCCGACGATGAAGGGGCGGCGCGTCGGCATCGTGGGTCTGGGGGCGATCGGCGAGGCGGTGGCGCGCCGGGTCGAGGCCATGGGCTGTGTCGTTCACTGGTGGGGGCCGCGCGACAAGGCCGGGGCGGCCTGGCCGCGGGCAGGGTCGCTGACCGAACTGGCGGCGGGGTCGGACGTGCTGGTGGTGGCGTGCCGGGCGGAGGCGGCCAACCGGGGGCTGATATCGGGGCCGGTGATCGCGGCGCTGGGGCCGGAGGGGGTGCTGATCAATGTGGCGCGCGGGTCGCTGGTGGACGAGGAGGCGCTGGTCGCGGCGCTGAAGGCCGGGGCGCTGGGCGGTGCGGGGCTGGATGTGTTCGAGACCGAGCCGACCGACGCCGGGCGTTGGGACGGGGTGCCCAATACGGTGCTGACGCCGCATACGGCGGGGGCCACGGATGCAGCGGTGCAGGGGATGCTGGCGCTGCTGATGCGCAACCTGACGGCGGTGGCGGCGGGCAACGGGCCGGTGACGCCGGTGGCGTAAGACTCCCAGGCCTCAGACAGCCTCCCCCGACGGGGCGGAGAAAACCGCTGGAAATCATATAAGGATATCCTTATATGATCTTCGAATGTCCCTGACGGCTGACCAGACGATCGAAGCCCTGCGCGCCGCCGGCGAGCCGACGCGGCTGCGCATCCTGTCGCTGCTGGCGGGCGAGGAACTGTCGGTGATGGAGCTTTCGCGGGTGCTGGAGCAGAGCCAGCCGCGCGTCTCGCGTCATCTGAAGCTGCTGGCCGACGCCGGGCTGATCGAGCGGTTCCCGGACGGGGCGCGGGTGTTTTACCGGGTCTCGCACGAGCCGATGGCGCGCCGCCTGATCGACACGGTGCTGGACCTGCTGGATGACGCCGAGGGCGAGGCCGATCATCGCCGGCTGGAGGCGGTGCGCGACGAACGCGCCGAGGCCGCCGCCGCCTATTTCGAACAGGTCGCGCCGCGCTGGGACCGCATCCGTTCGCTCTATGTGTCGGAGAGCGCGGTCGAGAGCGCCATCGAGCGCGCGGCGGGCCCCGGGCCGTTCGAGCGGGTCGTGGACCTGGGCACCGGCTCGGGCCGGATGCTGACCCTGCTGGGCCGAAAGGCGCGGATGTCGATCGGTCTGGACCTGAGCCAGAACATGCTCAACATCGCCCGCGCCAATGTGGTCAAGGCCGGGCTGGCCCCGCCTGCACTGCGCCCCCGCCCGATAGACGCCCGGCCCCTCCCGGCGGAGGTTCCGCTTCTGGGCCGGGTGGAACATGTGCGGGATGAACGGGCCGACCCCGCCGCCGCCGTGGC
>JBBSCK010000005.1:0-39675 GCA_038250335.1 Caulobacterales bacterium | reverse complement strand
GCGGATGTCGATCGGTCTGGACCTGAGCCAGAACATGCTCAACATCGCCCGCGCCAATGTGGTCAAGGCCGGGCTGGACCGGGTCGAACTGCGCCACGGCGACATCTTCGCAACCCGCCTGCCGGCCCAGTCGGCCGATCTGGTGCTGGTGCATCAGGTGCTGCACTATCTGGCCGACCCTGCCGCTGCCGTGGCAGAGGCGGCGCGGCTGGTCAGCCCCGGTGGAAAGCTGCTGATCGTTGATTTCGCCCCCCACGAGCTGGAGCGGCTGAGGGAAGAGCATCAGCACCGGCGGCTGGGCTTTGCCGACGAGGAAATCGGGCGCTGGCTGGCCGAGGGCGGGCTGCACGCCTCGGCTTCCATCGCCCTGCCGCCCGACACGGCGGGCCTGACCGTCACCATCTGGACCGCCACGCGGCCCGCCGTCGCCCAGGGTGCCAGCAAGAGGAGCGTCGCCTGATGGCCGCCAATGCCACATCGCTCGCGGACGCCCGCGCGCTGCTGCTGTCGCCGCTGGGTCCCGTGGCCCGGGCCGGCGAGAACGCCAACCCGGTGCGGGTCTCGTTCGAATTCTTCCCGCCCAAGTCCGAGGAGGCCGAGGCGAACCTGTGGAAGGCCGTGCGCCGGCTGGAGCCGCTGAACCCGGAGTTTGTCTCGGTCACCTATGGGGCCGGCGGCTCGACGCGCGAGCGGACCCATCGGACGGTGCAGCGGATGCTGGCCGAGACCACGCTGAAGCCCGCTGCACACCTGACCTGCGTCGAGGCCAGCAAGGACGAGGTCGATCAGGTCATCGCCGACTACAAGGCCATCGGCGTCGATCACATCGTGGCCCTGCGCGGCGATCCGCCGGGGACCAGCGGCATCGGCGGTGCCTATCAGCCGCGCGCCGACGGCTATGCCAATGCCACCGAACTGGCGCTGGCGATCCAGAAGGTGGGCGGGTTCCACACCACGGTGGGGGCCTATCCCGAGAAACACCCCGAGAGCCCGTCGCTGGACCACGACATCGATGTGCTGAAGGCCAAGGTCGACGCCGGGGCGACCCGCGCGCTGAGCCAGTTCTTCTTCGACATCGACGCCTTCCTGCGCTTTCGCGACCGGATTCGGGCGGCGGGTGTGACCATCCCCCTGATCCCCGGCATCATGCCGGTGTCCAACTTCGCCGGACTGCAGCGAATGAGCGCATCGTGCGGGGCCTCGGTTCCCGGCTGGCTGGCGGCCCATTTCGACGGGCTGGACGACGACCCGGAGACGAGGAAACTGCTGGCGGCCTCGGTCGCCGCCGAGACCTGCGCACGGCTGCAGGAAGAGGGGTTTTCCGACTTCCACTTCTACACACTGAACCGCGCCGACCTCGTCTATGCGATCTGCCGCGTGCTGGGTGTGCGCGAACAGAAGGCGGTGGCGGCGTGAAGAGCCCCTCCGTCTCTTCGCTTCGCTGCGAGCCACCTCCCCATTCGCCAAGCGGCGAACGGGGAGGAGACGCCGTGGCACACGTCTCCTCCCCGTCGCGAAGCGATGGGGAGGTGGATGCGAGCCCTTGCGAGCAGACGGAGGGGTTCTTGCCGTCCCACGGAGTTCAACGATGACCCGCGCAGACCGCATCGCCGCCCTGCATCAGGCGGCCCGGGAACGCATCCTGGTCCTCGACGGATCGTGGGGCGTGATGATCCAGCGGGCCGAGCTGGGGGAAGCGGATTTCCGCGGCGACCGGTTCACGGACCATGTCGGCCAGATGAAGGGCAACAACGACATCCTGTGCCTCACCCGCCCGGACGTCATCGCCGACCTGCACGACCAGTATTTCGCGGCCGGGGCCGATATCTCCGAGACCAACACCTTCTCGGCGACCGTCATCGCCCAGGACGACTACAAGCTGGAAGCCGAGGCGGTGTGGGACATCAATCTGGAGGGCGCAAAACTGGCCCGCGCCGCCGCCGACCGCTGGACGGAAAAAGAACCGCACAAGCCGCGCTTCGCCGCCGGGTCGATCGGGCCCCTGAACAAGATGCTGTCGATGTCGTCGGACGTGAATGATCCCGGCGCGCGGCTGGTGACCTTCGACCAGGTCTATGACGCCTATCGCCATCAGGTGCAGGCGCTGAACGAGGGCGGGGTCGACCTGTATCTGATCGAGACCATCACCGACACGCTGAACTGCAAGGCCGCCATCAAGGCCATCAAGGACCTGGAAGACGAGGGCATGGAGGCCCTGCCGATCTGGATTTCGGGGACGATCACCGACCGTTCGGGCCGGACCCTGTCGGGCCAGACCGCCGAGGCCTTCTGGAACAGCGTGCGCCACGCCAAACCCTTCGCCGTGGGTTTCAACTGCGCCCTGGGCGCAGACCTGATGCGCCCCTTCATCGCCGAACTGAGCCGGGTCGCTGACACCCTGGTCGCCGCCTATCCCAACGCCGGCCTGCCCAACGCCATGGGCCAGTACGACGAGGAACCGCACCAGACCGCCCACTTCCTTGAGGAATGGGCGGCCTCCGGTCTGGTCAATATCGTCGGCGGCTGCTGCGGCACGACGCCGGACCATATCCGGCACACGGCCGAGGCGGTGTCGAAACTGCCGACGCGGGTGATCCCTGAGCGGCCCGTCGCGATGCGGCTGTCGGGGCTTGAACCGTTTGAGCTGGTGGCATGACCCCTACCACTCCCACCCGGGACCCGTTGACACCCCCCCTAGACCCCCATAGCCTCACTTCTGTTGTTCGACAGGAGATTTGACATGGGCGCTCAAGCCGAAACCGCGGTGAAGGACGTGGTCGTCTGGACCAAGCACGTACACGGGGACCGCCGCGTCATCGCTCGCCTCCAGTCGCTGAAGGGCGGCGAAGACGTGGAACTTCTGGTCGACGGCGTGCGGGGCCTGTGGCGCAAAATGGCGGATGGCGTAGACGGACGACCCACTGCAGGGCTTCGTCCTGTCGGGCGGATGCAGCAGTTCTGGAAGGAACTGTATGCCTCGCGGCGAGGAGAGACCGTCGTGATCGAACTTCCGGCCGATGATGTGACCGAGGCGCCGCTAATCTATCCCGCCGATCCCGACCCAAAAGTTCGGGCCGAGGCCTTGCAGGCCTTGCTGACGGCGGGGGGGGGGCACTCCGGCGGGGAACGCTGGACCCGCGAGGAACTTTACGAGCGATGATCTCCGCCGACACCAACGTCTTTGCCTACCTCTATGACGAAGACAGCCCCGGAAAGCAGGCTGTCGCGCGGATCGCCGTGGCGGCCCTGGCGAACAGGCAAGGAATTGTCGGCCTTCAGGTCGTCGGTGAACTGAACAATGTCCTGCGCCGCAAGATGCGCAAGACGCCCGCCGAAGCGGCGCAGGCCGGACGACGTCTCATCGGCGGCTTTCCGGTCTTTCCCCCTACCCGCCAAGCTGCGATCTGGGCCCTCGAGCAGGCCGCCGCCGCGACGTTGCAGTATTGGGATGCCCTGCTGCTGGCCTCTGCGCGACACGCCGGCGTCGACACGATCCTGACGGAAGATCTGTCCGATGGCGCAGAGATCAACGGCATCCTCATCATCAATCCGTTCAGCGAACAGGGTCTGAGTTCGCGAGCCAGACAGGTCCTGGAGATCTAGTGCGTCCCACCTTCATCAACGTCGGCGAACGGACCAACGTCACCGGTTCGGCCAGGTTCAAGACGCTGGTCGTCGACGGCGACTATTCCGCTGCCCTGACCGTCGCGCGCCAGCAGGTCGAGGCCGGGGCGCAGATCATCGACATCAACATGGACGAGGGCCTGCTGGATTCGCAGGCGGCCATGGTCACCTTCCTGAACCTGATCGCCGCCGAGCCCGACATCGCCCGCGTGCCGGTGATGATCGACAGCTCCAAATGGGAGGTGATCGAGGCGGGCCTGAAATGCGTCCAGGGCAAGCCGATCGTGAACTCGATATCGATGAAGGCGGGCGAGGCGGAGTTCCGCGAACAGGCGGTCAAATGCCTGCGCTATGGGGCCGCCGTCGTGGTCATGGCGTTCGACGAGGTGGGTCAGGCCGACACGGCGGCGCGCAAGATCGAGATCTGCACCCGCGCCTATCGCATCCTGGTCGACGAGGTCGGTTTCCCGCCCGAGGACATCATCTTCGATCCCAACATCTTCGCCGTGGCGACGGGGATCGAGGAACACGACAACTATGCCGTCGACTTCATCGAGGCGACGCGGGTCATCAAGGCCACCCTGCCCTACGCCCGCATTTCAGGCGGCGTGTCGAACGTGTCGTTTTCGTTCCGCGGCAACGAGCCGGTGCGGCGGGCGATCCACTCGGTCTTCCTGTACCACGCCATCCAGGCGGGCATGGACATGGGCATCGTCAATGCCGGCGACCTGCCGGTCTATACCGACATCGAGCCGACGCTGAGGGAGGCGGTCGAGGATGTGATCCTCAATCGGCCGCAGCGGACCAATGTGTCCAATACCGAACGGCTGGTGGACATCGCGCCCAACTACAAGGGCGACAAGGGGGTGGCCCGGGTCGTCGATCTGAAATGGCGCGACGCCCCGGTCGGCAAGCGGATCGAACACGCCCTGGTCAACGGCATCACCGAGTTCATCGATGCCGACACGGAAGAAGCCCGGCTGTCGTTCGACAGGCCCCTGCACGTCATCGAGGGCCCGCTGATGGACGGGATGAACGTGGTCGGCGACCTGTTCGGCTCGGGCAAGATGTTCCTGCCGCAGGTGGTGAAGTCCGCCCGGGTGATGAAACAGGCCGTGGCCCACCTCGAGCCGTTCATGGAGGCAGAAAAGGCCGGAAAGCCGCGCGAACAGGCGGGCCGCATCCTGATGGCCACGGTCAAGGGCGACGTCCACGACATCGGCAAGAACATCGTCGGCGTGGTGCTGCAGTGTAACAACTACGAGGTCATCGACCTGGGCGTCATGGTCCCGGCCGACCGCATCCTGGACGCCGCGATCGAGCACAAGGTCGATATCATCGGCCTGTCGGGCCTGATCACGCCGAGCCTCGACGAGATGGTGTTCGTGGCGCGCGAGATGGAGCGGCGCGGCTTTGACATCCCCCTGCTGATCGGCGGGGCGACGACCAGCCGGACCCATACGGCCGTCAAGATCGAGCCCGGCTATCGTGCGGGTTCGACCACCTATGTCGTCGACGCCAGCCGCGCCGTCGGCGTGGTCTCGGGCCTGCTGTCGAAGACCGAACGGGCGAAGAACGAGGCCCTGACCCGCGACGAATACATCCGCATCCGCGAACAGTATGCGCGCGGCCAGGAGGTCAAGGCGCGCGCCACCCTGGCCCAGGCGCGCGAGAACCGGTTCCGGCCCGATCCGGCCGACCGGGTGCCCGGGGTGCCGTCCTTCATCGGGGTCCGGGCGTTCGACAGCTGGGATCTTCAGGACCTGGCCGACCACATCGACTGGACGCCCTTCTTTGCCAGCTGGGAGCTGATCGGCCGCTATCCGCTGATCCTCGAAGACGAGATCGTCGGCCAGGCGGCCCAGGACCTGTTCGCCGATGCGAAGGTGATGCTGCAGCAGATCATCGACGAGAAATGGTTCACGGCCAGGGGCGTGGTCGGCTTCTGGCCTGCCAATGCCGTGGGCGACGACGTGGCCGTCTATTCAGACGAGACGCGGGCGACCGAAATCGCCCGGTTCCACAGCCTGCGCCAGCAGATCAAGAAGTCGAACGGCAAGCCCAACCTGGCCCTGTCGGACTTCGTGGCCGAAGCGGGGGCCGACTATATCGGGGCCTTTGCCGTCACGACCGGCCATGGCGAACTGGAGGCGTCCAGGCGCTTCAAGGACGCCGGTGACGACTATTCCGCGATCATGGCCGCGGCCCTGGCCGACCGTCTGGCCGAGGCCTTCGCCGAGCGGCTGCACAAGGAGGTCCGCACCCAGCTGTGGGGCTATGCCGCCGACGAGGCGACCACGCCCGATGCGCTGATCGCTGAACAGTATCAGGGTATCCGCCCGGCCCCCGGTTATCCGGCCCAGCCGGACCACACCGAAAAGGCCACCCTGTTCCGTCTGCTGCAGGCCGAGGCCAATGCGGGCATGGCCCTGACCGAGAGCTTTGCCATGACGCCGCCGGCCAGCGTCTCGGGCCTGTATTTCGGCCATCCGGGCAGCCACTATTTCGGCGTCGGCAAGATCGACCGCGATCAGATCGAGGACTATGCGCGGCGCAAGGGTTGGGACGTGGAGACCGCCGAACGCTGGCTGGCCCCGATCCTGAACTATGAGCCGGAGGCGGTGGTGCGGGTGGCGGCGGCGTGACGCGTCCTTCTCCCGCAAGGGGAGAAGTATCATGCCCTGCACCCCCACTGGCACTCGCCTTGCCGGACCTCGATCCGGGGCGGGGATCAGGGCCGGACCTCGACGATGCGTTCGCCCTGTTCCAGACGTGCGGCGACGTCTCCCCAGGTGGCTTCGAACAGGGCGATCAGATCGGGGTTGGCGCAGTTGCCGACCCGTAGCCACACCAGCCGGCCGTCGCGATCCTGCCGCGCGAAGTTGGCGAAATCAGAGTCCCGGCTGACGACCACCGCGCGCCGTCGCTTGGCTTCGCGCCAGATCTCGTGGTCCGGGCTGTCCTTCAGTCCGATCTCGCGAACATGGGTCGCGTCGTATCCCCCGGACCGCAGCCAGTCTGCCAGAAGCGGCGGCAGCTGCTGGTTGATCAGGATTTTCAAGCCGCAACGACGACAGGGTGATCCAGCTCCCGCGCGGCATAGGCCAGACAGGCCCGGATGTCCTCAGCCTCAAGATCGGGGTGGTAGGACAGGATGGAGACCGCAGTTTCACCCGCCGCCAGCCAGCCCAGCACGTCATGCACCGTAATGCGTATGCCACGGATACAGGGCCGCCCGCTGCGCTTGCCGGGTTCGATGGTGATGCGGGACAGGAGATCGTCGCTCATGTCCCGCATCCTATCACAGTTCGCTCAGCGCCCGAATTTCTGGAACTTGATCCGGTGCGGGATCAGGGCGTCGGTGCCGAGGCGGCGCTTTTTGTCCTCCTCATAGGCCTCGAAATTGCCCTCGAACCATTCGACGTGGCTGTCGCCCTCGAAGGCCAGGATGTGAGTGGCCAGACGGTCCAGGAACCAGCGGTCGTGGGAGATGACCACAGCGCAGCCGGCGAACTCCTCCAGCGCCTCTTCCAGGTTCTGCAGCGTCTCGATGTCCAGGTCGTTGGTCGGTTCGTCGAGCAGGATCAGGTTGCCGCCGGTGGCCAGGGTCTTGGCCAAGTGCACGCGGTTGCGCTCTCCGCCGGACAGCTGGCCGACCTTCTTCTGCTGGTCGCCGCCCTTGAAGTTGAAGCTGCCGACATAGGCGCGGGTGTTGATCTCGCGCTTGCCGACCATCATCACATCGGTGCCGCCGCTGATCTCTTCCCAGATGGTCTTGGAGGCGTCCAGGCTGTCGCGCGACTGGTCGACATAGGCCAGTTTGACCGTCTCGCCGACCTTGATGGTGCCGCCCTCGGGCGTCTCCTGGCCGGTGATCAGGCGGAACAGGGTCGATTTTCCGGCGCCGTTGGGGCCGATCACGCCGACGATGCCGTTGGGCGGCAGTTTGAACGTCAGATTGTCGAACAGCAGCTTGTCGCCATAGGACTTCTTCAGCCCCTCGACATCCAGCACCACATTGCCCAGACGCGGGCCGGGCGGGATCTGGATGACGGCGTGGGTCTGGGCCCCGCGCAGGTTCTCCTGTTCGGTGACCATCCGCTCATAGGCGGCCAGACGGGCCTTGGACTTGGCCTGACGGGCCTTGGCCCCGCTGCGGACCCACTCCAGTTCGCGGGTCAAGGCACGCTGGCGGGCCTCGGATTCGGACTGTTCCTGCACCACCCGTTTGGTCTTCTGCTCCAGCCAGCCGGAGTAGTTGCCCTCATAGGGAATGCCCTTGCCGCGATCGAGCTCCAGCGTCCATTTGGTCACCAGATCCAGGAAGTAGCGGTCGTGGGTGACCAGGATGACACAGCCCGGAAACGCCTCCAGATGGTGCTGCAGCCAAGCCACGGACTCGGCGTCCAGGTGGTTGGTCGGTTCGTCCAGCAGCAGCATGTCGGGCTTGGACAGCAGCAGCCGGGCCAGGGCCACGCGCCGCTTCTCGCCGCCCGACAGGTTGGTGGTCGCCGAGTCGTCCGGCGGACATCGCAGGGCGTCCATGGCCATCTCGATGCGACTGTCGATGTCCCAGACATCGCCGGCGTCGATCTTTTCCTGCAGCGCCGTCATCTCGGCCATCAGCTCGTCGGTGTATTCGTCGGCCATTTCCATGGCGATGGCGTTGAAGCGGTTGACCCACTGCTTCTCCTCGCACCAGGATTCGACGTTCTCGCGCACGTTCAGGGCGTCGTTCAGGTGCGGCTCCTGCTCCAGATAGCCGCGCTTGACCCCGTCGGCGGCCTTGGCCTCGCCCGAGAACTCGGGGTCGAGCCCGGCCATGATCTTCAGCAGCGTCGACTTGCCCGACCCGTTGACCCCCACGACGCCGATCTTGGCGTCGTTATAGAAGCTCAGCCAGATGTTCTCGAAGATCTTCTTGCCGCCGGGAAAGGTCTTGGTCAGACCCTGCATCTGGAAAATAAACTGCTGCGCCATGGAGTTAGCCGCGCCCTGTCTTCGAATGAAATGGGAGGTTGGCGCGGGATGTAGCGACCCCAGCGCCGGGTGGCAAACATCGTGGACCCGCCAGGCGGCGGATTGAAGGCGGGCCAGGGCCCTACCAGCGGAACAGGACGCGACCGATCCCGGCACCGAGCCCGGCTGCGGCCGCTATGCCCAGAGAGTACCAGACAGCGACGAACGGGGCTGTGTGCTCGGGACAGTGGAGGCCATAAAGCGTTGAGGCAAGGCCCGCCGTCAGCAGGCCGGCGGCGGCCCCGGCGAGGCCTGTCCGGGTCGGCGCGAATGCCCTGGCGGCCCAGAAGACGAACGGTGCCGCCAGGGCGCTGAGCAGCAGGATCATCGGCGCGCATTTCCTCGCGCTGTCGCCCATGACTGCCGGCATGCGCTCCGGCATGGGCATGGTCATCAGTTCGAACACGGCGAGGCCGGCGACCCCCGCCAGAAGCAGGCCCAGACTGATCAACGGCCCCCAGGCACCGGCACCCGGCCGCCCCAGCCGCGACAGCAGCCAGAACCCGGTTGCAGCCAGTGCGGCGGTATAGGCCGCCTTGGCCCAGAAGGTCGGGCCGATCATGGCGGAGGCCAGATCGCTGCGGAAACCCAGCCACAAGCCGACACCCGCCAAAACCAGCAGGGTTGCGGGAATGAGGCACAGCAGGATGTGGCGCTCGATTTGCCGGCTGCCGGAGGGTGGCAGGTCGACGGCGAGGGCGTCGATCAGATCTTCAGTCTTCATCGGGGGATGTCCCGGCTGTCTCAGCCATGACGGGATTGGGACCGTAGTGGGCGTTGAGCGATTTCAGGGAGCGGTGGATGCTGACCTTGGCGGCGGTCAGGGTGTAGCCGTGATTGGCAGCGGCCTCGGCGACGGACAGACCCTTCAGGCGCACGTCCTCGATCAGACGACGCTGGCGGGCGGGCAGTTGGGCCAGACACCGGGCCAGGTCGGCCTGGGTGGCACCGTCTTCCACCGTGTGATTTGCGAACAGCTCGGCGGCCTCGTCCAGCGGATGGGTCGGACGGCGGCCCCGGCGGCGCAGGTGATCGATCAGCTTGTGGCGCGCGATCGCATAGGCCCATCCGCTGAAAGCCTGATTGCGGTCCCAGGTGGTCCGTTTGGCGTGAATGGCGATCAGGGTTTCCTGCACCAGATCCTCGGTGTCTGCCCCCCCGTCGAACAGCCGGCGGGCGAAGAAGGGTCGCAGATGCGCACCCAGATCGGTCAGCAGCACGCGCCAGGCCCTCGCGTCGCCGTCGAGGCCACGCAGCATGAGGGACTGAAGATGTGCTTCGCGGTCGGTCACGGTCAGCCAGCATTCGTCACGCCGCCGCAATGGTTACGCCAGGAACGGCGCGCGGTGCGAAAATAAATCTGTTCCGGAGCGTGTAACCCGACGTCTCGGGGGCGCGACACCCTGACCATGCGGCCACCCAGGGCCGCGTTGTTGGAAAAGGATATCCCCATGACCCGCACTCAAGCCTCCGTCGCCGGTTTGACCGCTGTCGCCGCCCTCATCGCCGGAGCCGGCATCGCCCAGGCCCAGAGCGAACGCGCCGCCCCGACCGTCGAGAAATGTTACGGCGTCGCCCTGGCCGGAAAGAACGACTGCGCCGCAGGCCCCGGCACGACCTGCGCCGGCAGTTCGCTGCGCGACTATCAGGGCAACGCCTGGAAGAACGTCCCGGCCGGCACCTGCACCTCGATCCAGACGCCCCGGGGCAACGGATCGCTGACCCCCGTCTCGCGCTAACGACACCCGACCGCGCGCGATGACCCATGGACCGACCGCCGGATTTCCTCGTCAGCCCCGCCCCCCGGGGTTGACGGCGGGGCTGGGCTTGAAGGCTCAGCACTATGAGCACGCTCTGGCCTGCCCGGCGGCCGGTCTATGGTTTGAGGTCCACCCTGAAAACTACATGGTCCAGGGTGGACCTCGCCTGGCCTGGCTGGACGAGATCCGCCGGGACAGGCCCCTGTCACTGCACGGTGTCGGCCTGTCGCTGGCGGCCGACGAGGACCCCGACGCCGATCATCTCGCGCGGCTGAAGTCCCTGGCCGACCGATACGAGCCCTTCGTTGTGTCCGAGCATCTGGCCTGGTCACAGCGCAACGGGACCTATCATCCCGACCTGTTGCCGTTTCCGCGCACAAAACGAATGCTTGCGCGCGTCATTGAAAACGTGTCCCGGGCCCAGGACGCACTGGGACGGCCCCTGCTGATCGAAAATCCCTCGCTGTATCTGGCTCTGAACGGGCACGAGATGAGCGAACCCGAGTTCTTGAGCGAACTGGTCAAGAGCAGCGGTTGTGGCCTGCTGCTCGACATCAACAACGTTCATGTCAGCTGCCACAATGTCGGCGGATCGGCCGAGGCGTATCTGGACGCCCTGCCCGCCGAGGCGATTGGCGAGATCCATCTGGCCGGCCATGCGCCCGATCCCGAACGGGGGGAGGCGCTGCTGATCGACACCCACGGTACGCCGGTCTCGGACACCGTCTGGAGCCTCTACGCGCGAACGATCGGGCGTATCGGCCCGCGCCCGACACTGATCGAGCGCGATGACGCCATTCCCGAGTTCTCTGTCCTGATGGAGGAGCGCGACCGCGCCGACGCCGTCCTGACCGCCGTCGCGGAGGCCTCCCTTGTCTGAGCCCTTTCACGCCGCCATGGACGCGCTCCTGGCTGGAGAACCGAACGCGCTCGACCCCTGGCTGCGGGGTGGCGAGGCGGGTCGTGCCGGCCTGGCGGTCTATCGCAACACCGTGGCGCGCGCCCGGGCAGACGCACTGGCCGCGCTCTATCCGACCGTCGTGCGGCTGGTCGGCGAGACCTGGTTTCGCGAGGCGGCTCTGATCTTCGGTCGCGCACAGCCACCCACCCGGCCGATCATGGACGAATATGGAGCGGGCTTCCCCGAATGGCTCGTGACCTTCCCACCGGCCGCAGCACTGCCGTTCCTTGCGCCCGTCGCTGGAATTGACCGGGCGTGGTCAGAGGCACATCGGGCGGCCGACGCGCCCGTACTGGACGCAGCCGAGGTTTCGGGGCTTGCTCCCGGCGTGCTGTTCGGCGCGCGAGCCGTGCTGCATCCCTCGGTGCGGATGTTCTGGTTCGGCTGGACCGTGCCCTCGGTCTGGCTGGCCAACCGGCCGGGGGCCCGACCGGACACTCCGGTCGTGTGGGACGCCTCGCCCGAGGGCTTGGTGCTCGTGCGCCCTGGCATGAGTGTCGAACATCACCCACTGAGCCGGCCCCAGTGGGCGTTCCTCGACGCCTGTCACCGGGGGCAGCCGTTGGGGCGCGCCGCCGCGAGCCTGACGCTGGCCGATCCGCGTCTCGATCTCACCCGCCTCTTCGCCGAGCTTCTGGGCTTTGGCGTCTTCACCCGCCTCGAAACCTGAAAGCGACCCTTGATGATCGATGCCCCCATGCGCCCGTCCGTCCGGGCGACGCCGTTCGAAGGAGTGATCCGGCTGATCGAGCGCCTTTTGCCGCTGGACCTGCTGACGCTGATCATTCGCGTCGCCATCGCTTCGGTGTTCTTCCTGTCAGGCCGAACCAAGGTCGAGGGCCTGCTGACCCTCACCGACGGCACCTACTTTCTGTTCGCCGAGGAATACCGGGTGCCGCTGATTCCCAGCGACCTTGCGGCCCATCTTGCGACCTATGCCGAACATCTTTTTCCGGTCCTGATCGTCCTGGGCTTCCTGACGCGCATCTCCGCCCTCGGCCTGCTGGGCATGACACTGGTGATACAGATCTTCGTCTATCCCCTGGGCTGGCCGACGCACCTGCTCTGGGCGGCGCTGCTGCTCTTCATCGTCCGCTTCGGGGCCGGGACGCTCAGCTTGGACCGCTTGCTGAAACTGCCCTGAGCTAGAGGGTGTAGCCCCCGTCGACGGTCAGGGCCGCGCCCGTGATCGAGCGGGCGGCGGGAGACAGCAGAAACGCGATCTGGCCGGCGATCTCGTCCGGCTTGGCGTAGTGGCCAAGCGGCGTGGCGAACGAGGCCATGCGGTCGAAGGCAGCCTGTTCCGACCCGGTCTCCGCGACCAGGTCGTTGAAAAAGGTCATTCCGCGCCAGATCGGAGTCTCGACCCCGCCCGGCAGAATGGTGTTGACGCGGACACCGCGAGACGCGCCCTCTTTGGCCGCGACCCGGGCAAGTTGAAGGAGGCCGGCCTTCGACGCGCCATAGGCGGCGGTGCCGGGTTCAGCCTTGATGGCCGAGGCCGAGGATACGACGACGGCGGCTCCACCATCGCGCAGCAGGCGCATTCCTGTCCGAAGCGTCAGGAAGGCCCCGTCCAGATTGACCGACAGGACCCGACGCCAGGCCTCCATGGACATCTCGGCGATCTGGCCCGAGTCCGAGATACCAGCATTGACGACGACCCCGTCCAGCCCTTGCCAGTGATGGCGCACCCCGTGCTCGATCCCTGCCCAGGCTTCCTCGGCAAGGACATCCTGATGGCACAGCATCAGTTCGAGCCCCGGCCGCTCCAGTGTGTCGCCAAGCGCCTCGAGCGCGGACTGATCGTGATCGACCAGAATCAGGGCCCTGGCCCGGTCATCGGCCAGTCTGTGAGCCGTCGCAGAACCGATGCCCGATGCGGCACCGGTGATCAGGACTACCCCGGGACAGGTCTGATGATCGGTCACCCAGCGACTCAAGCGTAGTTGAAGCTGATCGAGATGCGGTCGGCCCTGGCGGCGTTCATCGGCACCTCGTGCCGCAACCAGCTCTCCCACATCAGCACTGTCCCGGCCTGCGGAGCCAGATAGACGAACGGCTGTTCCGTCTCGGGGGCCTCTGGATCAACGCCGGGGCGGGCCATCATCATGGGCAGGCGCGGGTCTTCCAGCTTGAGCGCCGACGCCCCGTCGGGGACCTCGACATAGACGGTACCGCTGAGGAAGGCGTGAGGATGGATATGGCCGGAGTGGGCCCCGCCGGGCTTCAGGATATTGACCCACATCGTGTCCAGGCGGGGCTTTCTGGCCAGGTCGAAGTTGAGCGCGCGGGCATAGGCGAGGGCGTGGCGATCCAGATGCTTCTTCAGCTCGGCGAATTCCGGCAGGCGCTGGGGCAGGTCATTCAGCGAGCCATAGGATGTATAGCCGCGATAGCCATGCGTCCGGCACCAGGCGCGGCCGGCCCCGTCCTCGACCGCCAGCATGCGGCTGGCGTCCGCGAGCTGGGCGTTGAACACATCAAAGCCGGGCGTGGCCGCGAGGGTAGCTTCATAGACCTGGGTGACGAAGAGCGGGCGCAGGGACATGGGGCAGGCCTCTAGCGTGGCAGGGCCGTCTCGTCGCCCGGGAATTGCTCTTTGGTGGTCCCCCGGAGCGGGCGCGGCGGCCGCGCGGGACCGGAAGGGTCACCAGGTCAGGGCGGAGTCGCCCCGCAGAACCGCCTCGGCTTCCGGCGTGTGTCTGGAGCCAGACCGGTCATGCAGGATCAGGGCGGGCAGCAGGCGCAGGGGCGCGCGCCCCGCCTTTCGGGCCTGGACCAGAATGCGTTTGGAAGGCTGGTCGGCGAACGGTTGGACCGGCCGGATGACAAAGGAGCCGCAGCGGGTACCCAGCAGCGCCAGCAGGTCGGCCAGCCGGTCCGCCCGGTGGATGACGACGATGCCTCCGCCTTCCCTGACCCCGCGAACGACGAAGTCCGTCCATGCCCCGAGACCGTCATCGGCGATCCAAGCGCCCCGTTTGGCTGCGGCAGGCGCGCGAAGAGCGGTCTCGTCATCGAAGAAGGGCGGATTCGAGACTGCCCAGTCGAAGGTAGGACGGTCCAGGGCCGCAAAACCGGAAGCGACATCGCCCGCGACGATCTCGATCCGGTCTTCCATGCTGTTGAGCGCCGCATTGCGAAGGGCGAGGGCCGAGGCCACGCCGTCGCGCTCCAGTCCGGTCAGTTGCGCACCGGCACATCGTGCGGCGATCTGCAGGAGAACAGCGCCCACGCCACATCCGGCCTCCAGGACCCGGTCGCCCGCCCGCGCCGGGACGGCTGCCGCCAGCAGGGCCGCGTCCATGCCCGCGCGATAGCCTCGTGCCGGCTGAAGCAGGCGGACCTTTCCGCCCAGAAGGGCGTTTTCAACAACGTCGGCGTCGGTCGACGCCTCTGGCGGGGCTGGGGATGCGACGGTCATGCGGCTTGACCCTTCATGGTCGGGTCACCATTGTCCGCCCGAGCGCGACGCCGCAAGCCGCCGTGACGCCCTGCGATGCGATCTCCCGCGTATCGCTGTTTTTGAGAGAGTTTACCGTTGGATGCCGTCACTCTGACCGCTCCTCGCGCCAAAGGCCCCCGTGCCGAGGGCGACGTGGACGCCCTGGCCCGGCTGGCCGGGGCCGACATGGCGGCGGTCGACGCCCTGATAGTGGCGCGCATGCAGTCGCCCGTGCCGGTTATTCCGCTGCTGGCCGAACACATTGTTTCAGCGGGCGGCAAACGGTTGCGTCCCCTCCTTACAATCGCTGCGGCGCGCGCCGCAGGCAGCGAGGCGTCGAATGACAGCCTCGAGAATGCGCTTAAGCTGGCCGCCTCGGTGGAGTTCATTCACACCGCGACCCTGTTGCACGACGATGTTGTGGATGGGTCCGAGCGCCGCCGGGGCAAGGTGGCGGCCCACCTGATCTGGGGTTCGGCAACCAGCGTGCTGGTCGGGGACTTCCTGTTTGCGCGGGCGTTCGAACTGATGGTCGAGACCGGCGAACTGCGCGCCCTGGGCATCCTCGCGCAGGCCTCCGGCGTGATCGCCCAGGGCGAGGTTCTGCAACTGACTCGGGCGCACGACCTGAACCTGGATCAGGAAACCTATCTGAGGATCGTCTCCGCCAAGACAGCTGAACTGTTCGCAGCGGCGGCCGAGGCCGGGGCCGTCGGCGTGGGTGCCGATCAACAGGCGACGTCCGCCCTGCGCTCCTACGGGTTGAACCTTGGGCTGGCGTTCCAGCTGGCCGACGACGCCCTCGACTATGGCGGAACGTCCGAGGCCCTCGGCAAGAATGCGGGCGACGATTTCCGCGAGGGCAAGGTGACACTGCCCCTGCTGCTGGCCGTGGCGCGCACGCGGGGTCGCGAGGACGCCTTCTGGGAGCGGACCATCAATGGCGGCGAGCGCACCGAGGAGGATTTCCGGCGCGCCCGAGAGCTGGTGATCGGCACGGGTTCGGTATCGGCGACGCTGGATGCGGCGGGAGACTATGCCGACGCCGCCAAGAGCGTCCTTCGGGTTCTGCCCCCGTCCGCCTGGCGGGACGCGCTCGACAGTCTGGCCGATTTCGCGGTCAGCCGCGCCGCCTGACGCGGGCGGCTGATCGCCCGCGACTGCGAGCGATCAGCGCAGGGAGGCGGCGAACCGCTGGATCCTCTGGCAGGCGTCTTCGAGCACCGCCTCCGACGTCGCGTAGCTGATTCGGAAATAGGGGCTTAGGCCGAACGCCGCGCCATGCACGACCGCCACGCCCTCGGCCTCCAGCAGGGCCGACGCGAAGGTTTCATCGCCGTCGATGACAACGCCGTCCCCGGTCGTCTTGCCCATCAGGCCGTGGATGGATGGGTAGACATAGAAGGCACCCTCGGGGTTCGGGCAACGGATGCCGGCGGCCTGATTCAGCATCGACACGACCAGGTCCCGTCGTTTCTCGAAGGCCGCTCCGCGCTCGGCGATAAAGTCCTGCGGCCCGTTCAGCGCCTCCACGGCAGCGGCCTGGCTGATGGACGAGGGGTTGGAGGTCGTCTGGCTGGCGACCTTGCGCATCAGGTCGATCAGGGGTTTGGGCCCGCCCGCATAGCCGATGCGCCAGCCGGTCATCGCATAGGCCTTGGACACACCATTCATGGTCAGGGTGCGATCGTAGAGGTCGGGCGCGATCTGGGCGATCGTGGTGTATTCGAATTCGCCGTAGGTCAGATGCTCGTACATGTCGTCGGTCAGCACCCAGACGTGGGGATGACGGCGCAGGATGACGGCCAGGGCCTCCAGCTCGGTACGCGTATAGGCAGCTCCGGTCGGGTTCGAAGGGCTGTTCAGGATCAGCCACTTCGTCCGGGGCGTGATCGCCGCCTCCAGAACCTCGGGCCGCAGCTTGAAGCCGTCTGATTCCTCGCCGGTGACGAAGACCGGCTCGCCGCCGGCCAGAAGCACCATGTCAGGATAGCTGACCCAATAGGGGGCGGGTACGATGACCTCGTCGCCGGGGTTCAGTGTGGCCAGAAGGGCGTTGTAGATCACCGGCTTGCCGCCCGGGGCCACGTGGATCTGGGCGGCTGTATAGGTCAGGCCGTTCTCGCGGGCGAACTTGGCGACAATGGCGGCCTTCAGCTCGGGCGTGCCGTCCACGTCGGTGTATTTGGTCTCGCCGCGCTGGATCGCGGCGATGGCGGCGGCCTTGATGTTGTCCGGCGTATCGAAATCGGGTTCGCCGGCACCGAGGCCGATGACGTCGCGACCCTGGCGCTTGAGCTCGCGCGCCTTGGCGGTGACCGTGAGGGTGGCCGAGGGCTGGACGCGGGCAAGGGCGGCGGACTGCAGGACGGACATGGGGGTTTCTCGCGAACAGACGGTGATCGTCCCTTACGCAGTTGCGAAAGGACGATCAAATGCGGCAGTCGGTCGAAGGCGATCCGCGCCGCGCCGCGCGAACGACCTGTGGACGTTTGTCAGGCCGGCTTTCACCGGGTTGTGCCCTCGCCGAGGGCCTCACGCAGGGTGGAAAGCCGGCTGCGGCTGATCGGCAGGGATCCACCGTCCTGCATGGAAAGGGTCCACCGGCTGCCGTTTCGCGTATAGCCCGTGGCCAGGGTGAGATTGGCGATCACCGAGCGGTGGACACGCAAAAATGCGGTGGGCAGCTCGGCCTCCAGCCGGTCGAGCCGGGCCGCATGGAGCAGGCGACGCCCACCCGTCAGCCGCAGCTCGACATAGTCATCGGCTCCAACCACGGCGATGATGTCCACGATCGGGACCAGCTCGACCCCTCGTGACGACACCACAGTCAGGCGGTCCGGCTGATGGGCGGCGCGCGTCAGGGCCGCCTCGCGCCCCTGGTCCTCCCGGCCCAGACGGACGACCTCGACCATCAGCAGGGGCAGGACGAAACAGGCGGCCAGCAGGAAGAAGGACAGGTCCAGCAGCCATTCGGGAAACAGCAGGCCGACGCCGAGAAACAGGGCGAGACAGGCCAGACCCAGCCGGGCACCGGGTCGGCTGTCGCGAACTCCGACCATGGCGGCGACTGCGGCAATGCCGGCCCCGATAATCAGCGCCCAGCCGGTCTTCCAGTCGAAGCCCGGAACCATCCAGGTAGCGGCAACAGCGATCACGGCCATGGCGGTCAGGGTCCGCCGCGCCTTGGGCAGGAACCGCGAGGCGGCATAGGACACCAGAAGGATCGAGAAGGTGGCCGCCAGAATCCAGATCCCGGTCAGCCGCCAGACGTGCAGCGGATAGGCATAGGCAAACAGGGACCGGAGGCTCTCGACGACCGCCTGCAGGCCCGCGACAACGGCCATGGCCGCAAGCGTCAGGCTGGATCCTGTGCGGCGCAGCGCGTGGATCACGCCGAACCCGAAGGCTGCTGCGAATAGCGCCCCCGCAGCCACAAAGATGACGGCCAGAAAGGGCGTCCGGTCCGGGGGAGGGTAGGGGGCCACCCTCAAGACCCCGACGGGGGACTCAAGTCGAAGTCCGCCGTGAAACGAGGAAAGGTGCACGACCAGAACATTGCCTTGCGCTCGCCACAGCGAATCCCGGATCAGCAGGGCGGTCAGGTAGCGTCCCGGCTTTTCCGTCGCCGCCGACCGCCCCGGTTGGCCATTGGCCCCCAGCTGCACGCCGTTGAGCCAGGCCTCCGAAGAGGCGATGCCGCCGATATAGAGCGCGTGGGGTTGATTGTCCGTCGGGGCGGCGAGGCTGGATCGAATCCAGAGCTCGCGGCCCTGCGGGTCGATGATTCCGTCAAGAGGGCGGCAGTCATGGAGCACCGGCCCGTCGGACCCGGGGCTACCGCGACAGACCTCCCAGCCCGTGTCTTGGGCCTGGGCCGTCGTCGCGAGCCACGAGAAGAGAACGGCAATCAGCAGGGTCCGCCACATTGGCCCAGCCTACCGCGCCATTGGCCGAAATGCGCGGCTGTTGGCCGACCCGTAGCCACCGTTGGCCGACCCGGCCAGACAAGCGTGCGCCCGTCGGCTCCATTGTCGTCATGACCCACTCATCCCTGAACCGCCGCTCGCTCCTCGCCGCCGCAACCATGGCCGTGCCGGGCTTTGCTCTGGCCCAGACCCAGCCGGCCTCAGCGCAATCAGGCCCTTTCCGGTTCGTCGGCTGGCGGGGCGCGGAAACGGACGCCGAACGGGGCTTCTTCGAGGTCCCTGAAGATCGCCGCGATCCGACATCAAGGCGCATTGCGCTGAGTTATGTCCGCTTCCGTTCGACGGCGGGCCGGCCCGGTCCCCCGATCGTTTATCTGGCCGGGGGGCCCGGCGGCACGGCGACCGGGACCGCGACGGGGCCGAGGTTCCCGATCTTCATGGCCCTGCGCGAGGTGGCTGACGTCATCGCCTTCGATCAGCGCGGCACCGGATTGTCCAACCACATCCCGCCGCGTC
Organism: Caulobacterales bacterium; assembly: GCA_038250335.1. Classification (GTDB taxonomy): domain Bacteria; phylum Pseudomonadota; class Alphaproteobacteria; order Caulobacterales; family Caulobacteraceae; genus Brevundimonas. The sequence continues at coordinate 20,418 of JBBSCK010000005.1, read as the reverse complement.
CGGCCTCGACCGAACCGGCACCCGTCCTGACCCGGGACGGCCTGACCCGGCATTTCCGGCGCGAGTTCCAGACCGCGTGGGCGGACTGGACGCGGGCCGGGGTTGCCATGCGGGGCTACAATACCGCCGAAAGCGCGGATGATATTGACGCCCTGCGCAGGCACCTCGGGGTCGAGACGGTCGATTTGTGGGGCATCAGCTACGGGACCCACCTGGCCCTGTCGGTGCTGAAGCGGCATCCGGATCGGGTCGGGCGCGTCGTCCTTGCCAGCCTTGAAGGACAGGACCAGACCGTAAAACGTCCGGCCCGGCTGGACGCCTATCTGCAACGGGTGGACGCGCTGCTGGACGCTGATCCGGCGGTTCGCGCCGCCTTGCCCGACCTGCCCGCCCTGATGCGGCGCGTGCATGACCGTCTCGAGGCGGCCCCCATAGCCGTTACAATGCCGGGAGCGGCCCGCCCGAAGGATCTCGAGGTCGGAGGCTTTGCCGTGCAACTGATCGCCGGGGCCCTGATCGCCAATCCCGGAACGCTCGTCCTCTTGCCGCGTCTCTATCTGGCGCTGGACGGCGGCGAGACGGCTGAGCTCGCGCCCTTTGTCAGCAGCCTGGCCGGAGGATTGGGCGTGACGGGAATGCCAGAGGCCATGGATCTGGCGTCCGGCATCTCGACGGCTCGACTGAGCCTGGTCGAGGCCGAGGCGCGGACCGCTGTTCTCGGTGACGCCCTGAACTTCCCCATGCCGCATCTGCTGGGGGCGGTCGAAGGCGTTGACCTCGGCGACGACTTCCGGGTGCCATTGCGGATCACGACCCCGGCGCTGCTGGTCGCCGGCACGCTCGACGGCCGCACGCCGCTCGAGGAGCAGGCCGAGGTGGCCGCGCAGTTCCGAAACAGGACGCAAGTGACGGTCGACAATGCGGGTCACAATGTCTTTGAATCCCATCCGGACGTGCAGGACCTGATCGTGCGTTTCTTCCGCAGAGAGACAGTGGAGGACACCCGGCTCAGTCTGCCGCCGCCGAGCTTCCGGATCGCTTGACTGCCCGGCGCTGACGGTCGTCGCAGGGCAGCTTCGTCTGCCTGCGGACCTCGCCGAGGCTTTCGTAGCCTGTTAATCCCCGACCGATGCGCCGCCTGATCGATTTCATCCTCAACATGGAGGCCCGCCGCTGGCGGGTCGCTCTGGCGACGGCACTGTTGCTGGGGGCGACCCTGGCCCTGCTGGCCGTCGGCAAGAGCCAGCTAGGTCTGGCCGCCGAGGAGAACCTGGAAGGCTGGCTGCAGGGCTACAGGGGGAGTCCCTGGGCCTTTGCGGCGACTGTGGTGCTGTTCGTCGCGGCGGCCTTCATCGGGGCACCGCAGTTCATCCTGATCGCCGCCTGCGTGGTCGCCTTCGGGCCGTCGCTGGGGTTCTTCTACAGCTGGGCGGCGACGGTGGCCTCGGCGGGGGTGACCTACTGGCTGGGGCGGGGGCCCACCGCGCGGATGCTGGACCGGTTTGGAGGGGCGACGCTGGACCGGTTGAAACGGTTCGTAGGCCGCAACGCCTTCTATGCCAGCTTCATGATCCGCAATGTGCCTTCGGCACCGTTCATCGTCGTCAACATGGCCTTCGGAGCGACGCGGGCCTCCTTCCCCGCCTTTCTGGCCGGGTGTGCGCTGGGAGTTCTGCCCAAGACCGCGCTGGTGGCCTTCTTTGGCGGGGCAGTCGTGGCGGCGGTCAGCGGCGACGGTGTCTGGACCTCGCTGATTCTTGCCGCCGTGGCCGCAGTCTGGATGGCGCTGATGCTCGGTGTCCGCGAACTGGTGCGGCGGCGAGAGCAGGCCGGCAGCGATCCAGAATAGAACAGACCTTGTTGCGGATTAGGCAAGGGTCTATCTCTCGCGCCCGACGATCCGTCCAGGGACCCGCTGATGCTGAAGTTCTACTATACGGCCGGTGCGTGCGCCCTGGCCTCGCACATCGCTCTGGAAGAGGCAGGTGCCGACTACGAGATCCAGAACATCGATCTCAAGGCGGGCCAGCAAAGGATGCCCGAATATCTGGCGATCAATCCGGCGGGCGTGACGCCGGCTCTTGTGACGGACGCCGGAGTGCTGACCGAGAACCTGGCCATCATGGGCTACGTCGCCCAGACCCACCCGGACGCCGGGCTCGTTGACACCGCCTCCAGCTTCAATCTGGCGAGGATGCAGTCCTTGAACGCCTGGTTGGGCGCGTCGCTGCATCCGGCGGTCGGCAAGGTTCTGTTCAGCCGGCCGCCGCTTGAAGGCGAAGCCCGGTCGGCGCAGATCGACATGGCGCTGACCAAGTTCGATCTGGCCGAACACCACCTGCTGCTGGGTCCGTGGGCGATGGGTGAACAGTATACCGTCGCCGACGGCTATCTGTCCGTGTTTACCCGCTGGGCGCGCCAGGCCGGCATGCTGGACAGGGTGCGATTTGCCCGGTTGAACGACCATCTGGACCGGATTCAGGCCCGGCCGGCCGTCCAGCGCGTGCTGGTTGCGGAAGGTCTTGAGGCGGTCTGATCCGAAGCCGCGCGGAGCCTCAAGCGCAGCCGTAACCGGGTCGTGATCGCCGCTGGGCTTCTGCATGGCATCGGGGCTTGTATTCGCCTGCCCATGCGGGCAAACGGGCGCAAGGCCGGTCAGGCGAGAACGATCAGAAAATTCGCTGCGTATGGGGATGCGCATCGGATGGGGCATCGCCGAAGCCGGTCAATCCGCAGCGCCTTGAAGGCCTCAATCGAACGGTAACCGACCCCAATGAGCTTTTCCCTCTTCGGCGCCATCTCCAACGACATCGCGATGGACCTGGGAACCGCCAACACCCTGATCTACATGAAGGGCAAGGGCATCGTTCTGAACGAGCCGTCGGTGGTCGCGTTGAGAAACGTCGGTGGACGCAAGATCGTCCATGCGGTGGGCATCGAGGCCAAGCAGATGCTGGGCCGGACTCCGGGTCACATGGAAGCCATCCGGCCCATGCGCGACGGGGTCATCGCCGACTTCGAAGTCGCCGAGGAGATGATCAAGCACTTCATCCGCAAGGTTCACAATCGCAAGGGCTTCGTGAACCCCAAGATCATCGTCTGCGTCCCGTCGGGGGCCACGGCAGTCGAGCGGCGCGCGATCAACGACAGCTGCCTGAACGCCTCGGCCCGCCGTGTGGGTCTGATCGATGAGCCGATGGCCGCCGCGATCGGTGCCGGCCTGCCGATCCATGAGCCGACCGGTTCCATGGTCGTCGACATCGGCGGCGGCACGACCGAAGTTGCCGTCCTGTCGCTGTCGGGCATCGTCTATTCCCGTTCGGTCCGCGTCGGCGGCGACAAGATGGACGACAGCATCATCAGCTACATGCGTCGAAACCATAACCTGCTGATCGGCGAGACCACGGCCGAGCGGATCAAGAAGGACATTGGCACCGCACGCATCCCGGCCGACGGCGAGGGCCTGTCGATCGAGGTCAAGGGCCGCGACCTGATGCAGGGCGTGCCCCGGGAAGTCCGCATCAGCGAGCGCCAGGCGGCGGAAGCGCTGGCAGAACCGGTGTCACAGATCATCGATGCCGTGAAGGTGGCGCTGGAGGCGACGCCGCCGGAACTGGCCGCCGACATTGCGGACAAGGGCATCATGCTGACCGGGGGCGGTGCGCTGCTTCGTGGCCTGGATGCCGAAATTCGGGACCACACGGGCCTGCCGGTCTCGGTCGCAGACGACCCGCTGTCCTGCGTGGCCATTGGCTGCGGCCGCGTGCTGGAGCATCCGCGCTGGATGAAGGGCGTGCTCGACTCGGCGCTTTGAGCCCAACTTCGGCCGCAGGTGCAAATCCCCGTGATTCCAGCGTAATCGCCGGTTTCAAAGTGGTCCGCTTTTTGCGATAGGCTGCATACAGCGGCGGGAGGCGTTCCGCTGATTCTGACCTCTTTTGGAAGGCAAGGCCGTGGCGTTTCGCGACGGACCGTTCGAGTCACTGAAAGTTCCGCTGGCGTGGACCGCCGCGGTCGTGGTCGTGGTCGCCATCATCGCATCTGTTCTGATGATCGTGGCCGATCGGCGCCACGATTCGGCAGGCGACACATACAGCCCTGTGCGGGCCGGGTTCGATGGTGCTGCGGGACCGGTCAATGGCGTGCTGGCCTGGCCGGTGCGCTGGACCGGAAACGCAACCGACTATGTGAAGGGCTATTTCTTCGCCGTGTCAGAAAACCGCCGGCTCCGCGCCCAGGTCGCCGAGCTCCAGCCCTGGCGCGACCAGGCGATCGCCCTCAAAAACGTGAACGGCCGCTACGAGGCCATGCTGGGTCTTCGGACCGAACCGCCGGTTGCCATGGCGACAGCGCGTTCGATCTCTGAGTCCCGCGGACCGTTCGTCAACGCCCGCCTGCTGGATGCCGGGGCCTCGCGCGGGGTCCGGATCGGCAATCCCGCCATCAATGAGCACGGTCTGGTCGGTCGGGTCATCGGGGTCACGGGCGGGGTCAGCCGGATGCTGCTGCTGACCGACGTGGCCAGCCGCACGCCCGTGCTGATCGATCGGACAGACGCGCGCGCCATACTGAGCGGCGATGGTTCGGGTAATCCGAAGCTTGAATTCGTGCGCGGCTTCGGCTCCGTCCAGGCCGGAGACCGGGTCCTGACATCCGGCGACGGCGGCGGTTTTCCGCGTGGCCTGCCGATCGGCGTTGCGGCACGGGGCATAGACGGCTCGTGGCGGGTCAAGCTGTTCACCGACAGGGGGGCAGTCGACTATGTGCGGGTCCTGCTGTTTCAGGATTTCGGGCAGCTGGTAAAGCCCGAGGCGCTGAACCCGGAGCCGTTGGCCGGGCTGGCGACGGCACCGGCTCCGACCCCTGAGGCCGCTGCGGCGATCGGAGATTCAACGGCCAGACGCGATCGTGCGGCAGCGCCTTCCGGTCCGGGGCCGGTAGAGTGAGACGGTCCCTGGCCGTCCGGGTCGTAGGGCCGACCCAGTGGGTCGTCTACCCCGCTCTGGCCGTCATCGCCATCACCGTTGTTCTCGCCACCCCCGTGGAGTTGTTCGGTCTGAAACTGCCGGAACCGGTCTTGCCGCTGGTTCTCGCCTTCGCCTGGCCTCTGATCCGACCGTCGATGATCGCGCCGGCAGTCCTGTTCGGCCTGGGCCTTTTCCTTGACCTGTTCTGGGGTGGCACGCTGGGCGTCTGGCCGCTGTGCCTTCTGTCTGTCTATGGCGTGGTCCTGGCGTCCCGCAATCTGCTGGCGGGTCAGGAAACCCAGATCCTGTTCGTGTGGTTTGCCGTCTGTGCCCTGGTCGCCTTTGTTCTGGCGTATCTGGTGGTCACGGTGACAGCAGGGCGCGCGCCGAGCCTGCTGTCCCTTCTGGGTCAGGTGGTTCCGACGTTGCTTCTTTTTCCTGTGGCCGACTGGATGATCCAGCGGTTTGATGACGGCGACGTTCGGTTCCGATGAGCAGCGAGCCTTCCATCTTTTTTGCAGACGTCAATGAGCGCCAGGGCTCTTTCCTGCGGCGTACGTTTGTCGTGGGTGGGCTGACAGCACTCGGGATTACGGCCCTGACCGTTCGCCTGGCCCAGCTTCAGGTCGTGCAGGCCCAGGAATATTCCACTCTGGCAAGCCAGAACCAGTTCAACTTCCGCCTCGTCCCGCCGCCGCGCGGGCGCATCCTGGACCGGAATGGTGTGGTGATTGCCGGCAACCGGCCCAGCTTCCGGGTCCTTGTGGTGCGCGACGAGACCAAGGACCTGGACCAGACGCTGGATCTTCTGGGGCGTCTGTTGCCAGATACGGTCGATCGGCGCCGCGCCATCATCCGCGATGTGAACGCCGCACCGCGCTTCAGTCCCGTCCCGGTCAAAAGCGATCTGAGCTGGGACGAGTTCGCCCGGGTCAATCTCTATGCCCCTGAATTGCCGGGCGTCATGGCGGACATGAACGAAGCCCGGTTCTATCCCTTCACCGGCTCCTTCGCCCATGTGATCGGCTATGTCGCCAAGGTGTCGGATCGCGACATCAAGGCCATTCGCGACAAGGGCGAACAGCCGCCGCAGATGCTCTTCAATCCCGGCTTTCGTATCGGCCGTTCGGGTGTGGAAAAGGCACTGGACTACGACCTTCGGGGCGAGGCCGGTGGCAATCGCGTCGAAGTCGACGCCCGGGGTCGCGTCGTCGCCGAGGATGTCGGTGGTTCCCGGCCCCCCGTGCCCGGCAAGGACGTGGTCCTGACCCTCGACGCCGATGTCCAGAATCGCGCCCTGGAGGTGTTCGGTGATGAGTCGGGCTCCTGCGTTATGATGGATGTCCGCAACGGCGACATCCTGTGCATGACCTCGTCACCGTCGTTTGATCCGAACCTGTTCGTCAGTGGCGTGCCGACGCGGACCTATCGGGCGCTGGCGGACTATGAGCGCAAGCCTTTGCTGGACAAGGCGATCAACGGCACCTTCCCGCCGGGCTCGACGTTCAAGCCGGCCACCGCGCTGGCGCTGCTGGCCGCCGGGGTCGATCCCGCGATTCGCGTGTTTTGCACCGGCGTCTTTCGCACTGGCCAGCGCTGCTGGGGCCGCCACGGCTCGCAGGACATGCACGAGGCGATCAAGAACTCCTGCGACATCTACTTCTACACGCTGTGCAACCGCGCCGGCGTCGACCTCATTCGGGATACGGCGATCAAGCTCGGTTTCGAACAGACCTTCGACATCGGCGTCGACAACCAGAGGAAGGGCTTGTTGCCCTCGACGGAATGGAAACGACGGACCTTTCCCCGGGATCCGGTCTGGCATCCCGGTGAGACGACCTCGGTCGCGATCGGTCAGGGCGCGATCACGGTCAATGCGCTTCAGCTCGCGGTCTTCACCTCCCGACTGGCGAACGGCAGAAAGGCGATCCAGCCCCGGCTGATCAAGTCAGTCGGCGGCGTCGAACGGCCCAGCGGCGCGGCTGTCCCGGACCTTCCGTTCAGCCGGGAGCACCTTGATATCGTTCGTCAGGGCATGATTGCGGTGGCCAATGACCGGGCCGGCACCGCCTATCGCCAGAGCCAGCTGGGGCTGGGCGACATCCAGATGGCGGGCAAGACGGGCACCGCCCAGTCCCGTGACTACGGTTCCGGACCGCGCACGTCCGCAATCTGGGCGTTGAAGGACCATAATCTGTTTGTCGCCTTTGCGCCGGTGGATGCGCCGCGCTACGCCGTGGCCGTCATCATCGAGCACGGCGGGCGGGGCGGGGGCACGGCCGGCGCGCCACGGGCCCGTGAGGTGATGCGCACCGTCCTTCTGAAGGACCCTGAGATGCGCGAGCGTATCACCCGGCCGCTTCCGCCCGAGCCGACTGGACCCGAGATCGAGGAGGGGGCGATCGGTGCCGCACCCGAGGCGCCAGAGGCGGACTTGCCGGCCCGCACACAACCTCGCCCGGCCGCACCGACGGCCACCAGCGGCCCGCGTCCCTACCTGTCTGAGGGGCCCCAATGACTGCATCGGCCCTGACCCGGCCCGGAGAACGCGAGCGCCTGACGGTCAAGATCAGCCAGATCGACTGGCGGCTGGTGGGCCTTTTGTCTGTAGTCGCCTTTATCGGCACTGCCATGCTCTATTCCATGGCAGGCGGGGAATGGCGACCGTGGGCGTTCAATCACGCGCTGCGTTTCGGCGTGCTGCTGCTGGTGATGTTGGCCCTGGCCATGCTGCATCCGACATGGTGGTTCCGCGCCGCCTATCCTCTCTATGGCTTCCTGCTGCTGCTCGTGCTGATGATCGAGTTCACCCCGCTAGGCTATGTTGCGGGTGGGGCGAGGAACTGGCTCAACCTCGGCTTTATCCGTATCCAGCCCGCCGAGTTCATGAAGCTTGGCCTGGTTCTGGCGCTGGCGCGCTGGTACCATAGTCAGACGGCCCAGGACGCACGCTGGTCGTGGAAGTTGCTCATTCCTGTGGCCATGATCGGCGTCCCCTTCCTGCTGGTCGCCAAACAGCCCGATCTGGGCTCGGCCATGATCATTGGTCTGACCGGTGCCGCAGTCATGTTCGTTGCGGGCCTCAGCTGGCGCGTCATCGCTGCGGGAGCAGCGGGGGCCGCCCTCATCATCCCGCCGTTTGTCATGTTCGGTATGCACGACTACCAGCGCAATCGTGTCCTGACCTTCCTCAGCCCGGAGTCAGACCCCTCGGGTACCGGCTACAACATCATCCAGTCCAAGATCGCCCTTGGATCGGGCGGTGTGCTCGGCAAGGGCTATGGCCTTGGCAGTCAGAGCCAGCTGGAGTTCCTGCCCGAACGGCACACGGATTTTATCTTTTCGACGGTGGCGGAGGAGTTCGGCTTCCTCGGTTCGTTTGCCGTCCTGGCCTGTTATCTGGCCATCATCCTGATCGCCCTGCGGATCGCCTCGCTCGCCCACAGCCATTTCGGCCGCCTCGCCGCAGCGGGGATGATCGCCTTCGTCGCCCTGTTCGTCCTCATCAACGGTGCCATGGTCATGGGCATGGCACCGGTGGTCGGGGTGCCGATGCCCCTGCTGTCCTACGGCGGATCGTCCATGATGACCGTGATGTTCGGCTTTGGTCTCATCCTGTCGACGCGCGTCCACAGGTATGCCGAACTGCCCAAGGGGCACGGTCTGATCTAGGCCATCAACCGATTCCGCTCAAAGCGATGCGACCCAGTCCGAGGCGCGGACCAGGCTGTCGACGATCCCAGGCTCGGTCGAGGCGTGACCGGCATCGGTGACGATGTCCAGCCTGGCTTCGGGGAAAGCGCGGCTGAGCGCCCAGGCGCTGGCGATCGGCGTCACCACGTCAAACCGTCCCTGGGCGATCCAGGTCGGGATGTGGTGCACCCGCGCGATATTCTTCAGCAACCAGCCCTCTTCCGGGAAGAAGCCGCCGTTGACGAAATACCAGCACTCGATCCGGGCGAAGGCGACGGCAAAGGCCGGCTCGGCAAACTTGTCCGGACGGGCGGAAGGGCCCTCGACGCTGACGGTCTCGCCTTCCCAGCTTGACCAGGCGACGGCGCAACGTTCGCGCTCGACGCGATCTTCGCCGGTCAACCGCTTATAATAGGCCCCCATCAGGTCGTGCCGCTCATCTTCCGGGATGGGAGCGATGAACCGTTCCCAGGCGTCCGGGAAGATCATCGAGGCTCCGTCCTGGTAGAACCAGTGAAGTTCCTTCCGTGTCAGGAGGAAGATGCCGCGGAGGATCAGCGCGGTCACCCGCTCGGGATGGGTGATGGCGTAGGCCATGGACAGGGTCGATCCCCACGACCCCCCAAACACGGCCCAGCTGTCAATACCGCACCGTTCGCGCAGCCGTTCGATGTCGTCGATCAGGGTCCAGGTGGTGTTGTCCTCCAGAGAGGCGTTGGGGCGCGACTTGCCGCACCCGCGCTGGTCGAAGAGGACGATGCGATAAATATGGGGGTCGAAATAGCGCCGCATGCCCGGATTGACCGCACCCCCGGGTCCGCCATGCAGAACCAGCACGGGCTTGCCCTGGGGGTTGCCGCATTCCTCGTAGTAGATCTCGTGCGGGCCGCCGGTCTGCATCCAGCCGGAGGCGAAGGGTTCGATTTCGGGGTAGAGCTCGCGACGGGGCGTCTCGGTCACGGGAAAGGCCATTCGGGGATCAGAGCTTTCAGCTGGGGGATCAGACGTTTGCCGCCGGTGCCCGCAGCGCCGCCAGGGCGATACCGAGCCAGCCGAGGATCATAAGGGCGCCGCCGATCGGCGCGACGGCACCCAGGACCGGAAGGCTGAGCAAGCCGAGCAGGGTCAGGGCCAGACAGAAGATTAGCCCCCCTGCAGACGCCACCCACCCGGCCATCACCGCTGTCCGTCCGCCAGCCGGGAGCATGGCGCAGATCACCGCCAGGAGCGCGTGCGCCAACTGGTAGGATGCGCCCGTCGTCAGCAGGGACTTGATCTGCGGACCCGCGCCGTGAGCACCGAACGCTCCCACCGCCACCGCCATCGCGCCGTTGAACGCCGCGAACGCGGTCAGGTGACGATTCCAGGTCATTGCTCAACCTATCCCACGGATTCGCCGGCGTCTGCTATCCGGTCCCGATGATTCCCGCTCGCCGCATGGCGTTTCAGTATGTCCTGCTCTTTGGTGCCACCGGGGTCAGTCTCCCGTTCGCGGGACTGTGGTTGCGGGAGCAGGGGTTTTCGGGCGCAGAGATCGGCGTGCTCCTGGCCGCACCCATGCTGGCTCGCATCATCACAGGACCGGCGATTGCGGTGTGGGCGGACGGATTTTCGCGCCGTCGGTCCCCGATCGCGATCCTCGGCTTTGCGGCCGCTCTCGGTTATGCAGGTGCGGGCCTGACCGAGGGGGTCCTCGTCCAGGGTCTGCTGTGGTTCGTTGGGGCGACCGCCATGGCGGGGCTGATCCCACTGACCGACGTCCTGACGCTGGCGCTCGCGCGCCGCCATCGCTTCGACTTCGCGTGGCCGAGGGGATGCGGTTCTGCGGCCTTTGTTGCGGCGAACGTCCTGATGGGAGCGGTGCTGACCCGCGCGTCGATCGACTGGATCGTTGTCTGGATCGCGGCGGCGGGCGCGCTAATGGCTCTTTTTGCTGCTCTGTTTCTACCGGTCGAGCCGGTCAGCGATGGGCCCCGGATTGCGGGTCGGGAGCGGTTCGCCGGCCTTGCGCGGCTCTCGGTGGATCCGACGTTCATGACGGCCATTCTGGCCATCGGGGCGGTCCAGGCGACGCACGGCTTCTACTACGGGTTTTCGGCCATCGTCTGGAAGGCGCAGGGGCTCGACGAAACGGTCACGGGACTGCTCTGGGCCATGTCGGTCGTGGTCGAGATCGCCTTCATGTGGTGGTTCGAGCCCTGGCGACGGCGGCGCGGAATCGGCCCTTGGTTGATGTTGATGCTGGGGGGTGCCGCAGCAGTCGTCCGGTGGACGGCCCTGGCCTTCCTGCCCCCGCTCTGGCTGCTATGGCCGCTTCAGGCCCTGCATGCCCTGACATTCGCCGCCACCTATCTGGCGGGAGTGCAAATCATCGAAAGGCTGGCCCCGCCCGGCGGCCATACCGCCGCCCAGACCCTGAACTCCGTCATGGCGGCCGGCGTGCTGATTGGCCTCGCCACCCTGGCGGCAGGCCCCCTCTATGACCACGCCGGTGCGCTTGGCTATCTATCCATGACGGCAATGGCGGTCGTCGGTCTGGGGCTTGGCTGGCGGCTTCGCCGGACGGCAGAAGTCTAGATCGCGCGCTCGCGCGGCAGCGGCGACAGGTGCCGGGCGATGGCCCCGGCAGCGACATGGACGCCGCGCTGAAGACGGTCCGGCTCCATGGAAAGCGGCGCTCGCAACAGGGCTACGGCGGGCGCATCGGCGTCGTCCGGGAGCCCCGTCAGGATCCTGTAGAGGAGAGAGCTGCCCGCATCGTCCTCGCTCTCGGATGTTGCGTCGGCGCCAAGGCCTGCCTCGTTCAGGGCGCGGACCATCTCCGAAACCGGTGCGGTCGCCCGGGCCATGGCGGGCCCGGTGCTCGACAATTTCGTTCCGCCCGACACTGTCGGGTTCTCCGCCCGCATCTGGACACGAAAACCGTCGCTCCGGCGGGTTCGGCCGACAAGGAGCACGGCCCTGCATTCCATCATCCGCAGATCGTCGCTGATCCGGCGGGCCAATACCGCAGGCTCGTCTGGTCCGACCAGAAGAAGCCGAGCCCCTGGCAGCGTCCATGCGGCGATGACGGCGTCGTTCAGCCAGCCAGAGGTCTGATCGTCGGTCTCGTAGACACACAGAATGATTCCGGGCCTGCGGTCCGGTGCGGTCTCGGCGGGTGTGTCGAGCATGAAACCTGCAAGTCGCATGACAGTGGCGTGACGGTCCGTCGACCGTGTCGGCAAGCGGATGATCGCGTCAAGTCGAAAGCGTCGACGGCCACATTGGCCGGTCGCGATTCACGTCTCAGGCGAGGTCGCCGACCGCGGCGTCCAGAAGCATGAAAGCCCGTCCTGCATCCGTCGAAAGGGCCGACAGGGCGGCACCGGGGCCGCCTGCGCGAGCCTGTTCGCCCAGGCGCGCAGAGAAGCCATGGACATAGCGTTCGGCGTCGCCTCGCAGGTCGGGGTCGCTCATGACGCGACGCGAAACGCTGCGAACCGCAGCTGGTGCGACGCGACGCACGATCTGTCTGGCGCGATCGGGATCTCGGTCCGCAAAGGCGGCAGCGGCCTCCTCGACCCGGGACCGGGGCAGCAGGGCGTTCGGATCGACCCCCATGCGCCGGATGGCGGCGGTGATCCGGTCGGCCAGCAGGTCCGGGTCGATCGGCATGACCGGCGTGTCCAGATCCAGCGGAGCGTCACCGGGACCGTCGTCGACCAGGTCGCTCCAGTCCAGCCGATCCTGTGCGGCAGGCTGGCCTCGCACACCGGGATCGTCCGAGGCGGGGGCCAGCTTCAGTCGTCCTCTCAGCCCAAACCCGCGGTCCCGTTCCGGGTCCAGTGCAACTGCGCGTGCGCGGTCCCGCTCGCCTGGCGAGGATGGCGCGGAGGAGTCCAGTGCCGGATCGCGACGTCGAAGCGGGGCCCCGCCCTCTCCCGATACGACGCCCATCAGCCGAACGGCCTCGGTCAGCATGTCGTAATTTCGCCGGACCCTCTCCTGGAACCCGGCGTCGAGAGCTTCCGTGTCCGAGGCGGCCTTTCGCGACGCGGCAGCGAGCGCGGTAAGGCCTTCCTCTACGGTGACGCGCACGGCTTCTGCGCGGGCCCGCGCCTGTTCCGGCAGCCGGGAGGACCGCTCGTCCAGATCGCTGATGGCAGCGTCGACCTCGCCGAGCGCCTGGGTCATGCGGCCAAGGGTCGATTCCAGTTTTGCAATCGCGCGGTCGCCGGCCTCGTCCACCAGCCCGACCGTCTCGCTGACGATCTTGCGGGCACCGTCGACACGGGCGTCTGCGGCATGGTCGGCCTTCTGGGCGGCGTCGAACAGGGCCTCGCCCAGGCGATCCGCGCGGATCTGGGCCTGCCCTGCGGCGTTGTCGGCGGCCAGGCGGCTTTCTTCGGCTGTGGCCTTGAGGATTGCCAGCGAGCGGCGCGTCTCTTCCACCAAGGTGTCGCGAGCCTCGGCGGCCAGAGCCTCGAAGCGGTCGAGCGACAGTTTGGTCGCGGCGTCGAACCCGTCCGCCTCCCGCTGGGACAAGTCCACCAGGGCCCGGAACTGGTCCGTCGCCGCCTCGACCAGTTCACGCAGACCCGTGGTCGCCTTGACCGAAGTCTCGTCCAGCCGACCGGCAGCGGAACGGGCGGCCGATAGCTGTTCGGTCAACTGGGCGCGCTGGCTTTCCACCTGGGCGGAGAAATCCTCCTGGTCGGTGCGAAGGGCGTAGGCGGCGGTCACCAGGGCAGCGCGCTGCTGGCCCAGGCCCTCCTCGACCGACTGGATCTGTTCGGCGACGCCGGTTCCGGCATTCTCGAGTCGTAGCGTCTGCCGCGCCAGGTCATCCGCGGCCATGCGGGCTGCGTCCTGGGCCTCGCCGGCAGCCGCAGCGAGATCCGCGGCTCGGGCGGCGAGCGCGGCCTCGGCTTCGCGAAGTTGGGTCTGGGCCAGGTCCGAGGCGTCGACGATCAGGCGGGACTGGCGCTCGACGGCGTCCAGCACGCCGGTGGCCTGGGTGTCCAGCCGGCCGCCCAGCACGGACATCTGGTCCCGCTCACGGCCGAGTTGTTCGGTCAGGCGCCGGGCGGTGCGTCCCGCGTTTTCGGCAGCCTCGTTGAGCCGCTCCGTCTCCTGGGACAGGGCCTCGCGCAACAGTGTCATGTCGTTGCAGGCCCGTTCGGCAGCGAGCGCCGCCTGGTCGATGTCGTTGCGCAGCGAAGACAGGACCTGACCGGTCTGCTGCGCGGCCAGCGCCGTCGGGGCCACAAGGGCCTCTGCCATCTCTCGCGCGCGCCGGATCTCGGCGGCAAGACCGGTGCCCTGACGCACGGCATGGGCCAGCATGACGGCCATGCCGGCGGGTGCCAGGGCGATCAGTGCGAACAGCGCCAACCGCAGCGGATCGGGGGTCACCTCTCCGGAGCCGATCTCGAAAGCGGCCCAGGCGGCGACGCCCCCGATCCACAGCGCCGCCGCGAAGCCGCCGATCAGATAGGCGCTCCCCCCGACCGGAGCGGTTGCGGCGGTCGGTCGGATCGCGGGGGGAGGCGGGGGATCATAGGGCGCGGGCGGCGCGTCGGCCGAGGTTGAGAACGAGATTGGCCGGATCTCCGACGGTGTCGGGATCGGTGTCGGGGCGACCGGCTCGGGATCAACCGGCGTTTCCGGCCGGGGTGGGGCCTCAAGGTCGGCGGCCCGCTGCTGCTGTTCGATCAGCCGTCGGCGGCGGCGCTCGGACATCGGCCGTTCGGGGACGTTCTCCCCCCCGAGGTCGGCCTGTTCGACCGACGGCGTTGCTTCGTGCGACGACGTCACAGCAGGGGAGGCCGGATCAGGGTCGGACAGGTTCAGCGGCGGCCGTTGGCGGGACTTCATGGGGCAGCGATCTCAGGTGGGCGGACGCACGACGCGTTAGTCTTGCGCATGGGGACCCTAGACCATTTTTTGCCCGGATCGACCCGCGCCGGGTTCAAAAAATGGCCATCCTGCCCTGATGCCGGTTTCGCCCCGCCGTTCTCGCTCAGCAATCGTGGGTGCGTGGCAACGCCGCGAGGTTCGCAGGCGTGGCGTTCCGGCAATCGCTGACGCGGTGGACTTCGCGGTCGGGTGCGGCGGACGACAGGTCGACGCCAAACTGGGCCAGGGCCGCAGCGGCAAGCAAGGCGATGAAACCAGCCAACAACTCGATCAGCGCCTGCACGCGCGTTCTCCCCCGTATCAGCCTCCCCTATGCCTGATTTCGTCGAACCCGGCAATCTGCGACGGGTCGGCCATTGACCGGCGCGCCCGCGACATGGAACGGATGACAGACCGGGCACATTGTTTCGACCCGGAAAGTCATGTTCGCGACGCCAGCAGGGACACCCGACATGGAGGACGCCGTCGAACGCCCCCTCCTGGACGCCCATGAAATACTCCGCCCCGGCGATACCTGCTGGAGAGCCGCCCCCGCTAGCCGCCTGACCGTATTGATGGAGAACGAAGCCTATTTCGACGCCCTGATCTCGTCGCTCGGCAAGGCGAGACGCTCCGTCGTGATTCTGGGCTGGCAGTTCGACCCGCGAACGCGGCTCGACCCGGAGACGCGCGCCGGCGATCGTCAGGCCGAGATCGGCCATCTGCTGCGGATGATGGTGAAGACGCGGCCAGACCTGGATGTCCGGCTGCTGATCTGGAGATCGCCGCTGCTGATCGCGGCCTCGCAAGGGTTCTACCCGCAGAGGGCTTTGGGCTGGTTCCGCAAACGCATGGTCGAGTTTCGCCTTGATGCGCCTGGCCCCATCGGTGCCTGTCATCACCAGAAGATTGTGGTCATCGACGACAGGGTCGCCTTCTGCGGCGGGGGCGACATCTCTGTGGATCGCTGGGATTCAGCGGCGCACCGCGACGACGATCCGCGCCGCAGCCAGCCCTCGGGGCTGATCTCACCGCCCCGGCATGAGACCATGTGCGTGATGGACGGCCCCGCCGCCCTCGCCCTGGGTGACCTGGCCCGGGAGCGCTGGTTCAAGGCGACCTGGGAACGCACGATCCCCGATCCTGTCGACAACGACCCCTGGCCGGAAGGCCTGGCTGCGGATTTCACCGATACCCCCGTGGCCATCGCCCGAACCGAACCGGCTCACGGGGGCCGCGCCGGCGTTCGCGAAAACGAGCGCCTGCATCTGGAGGCGATCCGTGGGGCGCGGCGGCTGATCTACATGGAAAACCAGTATTTTACCTCGCCGGTTCTGGCCGCCGCGCTTGCCGCTCGACTGGCCGAGCCCGACGGACCCGAGGTCGTCCTGAATTCGACCGGCCGCAGTCCCAGCTGGTTCGACAGCCTGACCATGGACACGGCACGGGCCGAGGTGCTGTTCCGGCTCGAGGCCGCCGATCACCACGGGCGCTTCTTCGCCTTCAGCCCCAAAACGACCGGCGGCGCGCGGATCATCGTTCACGCCAAGGTGACGGTGGTCGACGACCGGCTGTTGCGGATCGGGTCGACGAACCTGAACAACCGGTCTTTGGGGTTCGACACCGAATGCGACGTCGCCGTCGCTCCGGAGACAGCGGCGGGTCAGGCGGCCATCCGGCGGTTCCGGCACCGGACCATCAGCCATTTCATGGGTGTGGCACCCCAGGACTTCGCAGCGGCTGAGGCCTTGCTGGGCTCAACCGGCGAGGCGATCCTGAAGTTCGACACCGGCCGGATTAGCCCGCTGGGTGCCACGCGGCCGTCGTGGATCGAACGCACCATCGCCGAGTTTCAGCTGGGCGACCCCAGGTCGTCGTCCGACGCCTGGCGGCCCTGGAAACGCAGAAACCGGTCGCAGCGGGTTCAGCTGTCCGACCGGATCTCGAAATCCACCATCAGCGGCAGGTGATCCGACGCCATGCGCGACAGGGGGGAAAAGGGAGCCTGGACACCGGTCACCTCGATCTGCGGACTGACAAACACATGGTCGATGCGGATCGCCGGGAATCCGGACGGGAAGGTCTTGATCGTGGGCCTCAGCCCCAGGGCCCGCTGACAGTCGGCATGGTTGCGGGTCAGGGTCTGATACGGGCGCGTGATCGAGGTAGCGTTGAAATCTCCGGCCAGCAGGGTCGGCCCGGAGCAGTCAGGGTGCCCCAGCCAGTCCCGGCCGACGAGGGCGGCGGCCTGAAGCCTCTGCTCGCGCGGCACAAGGCCGAAATGGGTGGTCAGGACATTCAGCCCGCCGCCGTCGACATCCAGCCGGATCCAGATCGCACCGCGCGGCTCCAGTCCCGGAATGCCGCGGACGGTCGGCAACGCCCCGGCCCGCATCAGACGTTCGGGCAGACGGGTCAGGATGGCGTCGCCGTATTCTTCGGCCTCGACCATCATCGCGGGGTGGAAGCGTACCGACATCGACAGGCGGTCGGCTATCGTGCGGGCCTGATCGACGCCTCCCGTCCGGGCGCGACCGACATCCAGTTCCTGCAGACAGACGATGTCCGGATCCAGTTCAGCGATCACGCCGACGATCCGCTCCAGGTCAAGCTTCCTGTCCATGCCGACACAGCGATGCACATTGTAGGTCAGAAGCCGCATGGACCAAGGCGCTAGGGCATCTGGACCGCGAAAGCGACCCTGTCGAAGGCTTCAGATCTCGACCAGCCGGTTGGGCACTTCGTTGGTGTTGCGCGGTCGCGGCGGGAAATGCTCGGCCAGAACACCCCCGACCAGGGCGATGGCCGTCTCGAACCCCTCGGCGGGACGGTTCCGGGCCAGGTCGGTGGTCAGCGCGTCGACGGCCTGGGCCCAGACGTTTGAGTCGACCCGGGAATGAATGCCTTCGTCGGCAATGATCTCGACCTGGCGATCGGCCAGGGCGGCGAAGATCAGCACGCCAGTCCTGTGGTCTGTGACGTGCAGGCCATGGGCCAGAAACTGGTGCATGGCCGCCTGCCGCGTGCGCTGGCGGCGCACGGCACCGGGCGTGGTCAGTCGGGTCAGACCCGGGATGCGCAGCAGCAGATAGACCGACACGAACACCGCACCCTGGACCACCGCATAGGCTCCGATGGCCCGGCCGATGGTCACATCACGGGCGGCCAGGTGTGCCGCCTCCCAACTATCCGAGAGACCCGGAAACCAGGTCGAGTCGAAGCCGAAGGGAATGAGGGCGAGCGGAACCAGCAGCGCTGCAGCTGCAGCCCAGGCCAGGCTGATGTCGCGATAGCTGGAGACCTGCCGCGCCAGGACGCAGAATATCTCGCCGGATGTTCCGGTCTCGGCGGCAGCGATGGCGGCGGCGACCCGCGCATGGTCCTCGGCCTTGAGACTCATCACCATCCGCCTGACGCGCCCCCACCGCCAAAACTTCCTCCGCCGCCCGAGAAACCGCCACCGAAGCCT
The DNA here is from genome assembly GCA_038250335.1 of Caulobacterales bacterium. GTDB lineage: Bacteria > Pseudomonadota > Alphaproteobacteria > Caulobacterales > Caulobacteraceae > Brevundimonas. The sequence continues at coordinate 2,409 of JBBSCK010000005.1, read as the reverse complement.
CCGCCGCCGGAACGACCGCGCGTCGCGTTGGAAAGAATCTCCGCCGCACCCCACACGAGGACGGGATCGATCCCGCGCCGCGCCCGCCCGCCCCGTCCCTTGCGACCCAGCCCCCGGAGCAGGCTCAGAAACAGGAACAGAAAGATCAGGGCGATGATCAGGCCGGGGAAGACCGGTGCTTCAGCCGCGCCGGGCACCGCAGCGGCAGCCCGTGCTTGGGCCTCTGCGGGATCGAGACGAAGCTGGGTGATCACGGCGTCGACGCCGGCCCCGATGCCGCGCGCATAGCCGCCCTCGCGGAAGGGCGGCAGGATGTCGTTCTGGATGATCTGGTTCGACAGGGCGTCGGTCAGGACCGGCTCAAGGCCATAGCCGACCTCGATCCGCACCTTGCGCTCATTGGGGGCGACGATCAGCAGGACCCCGCTGTCGTTTTCGGCACCGCCGATGCCCCAGGCCCGCCCCAGCCGATAGCCGTAGTCCTCAATCTCATAGTCCTGCAGGCTGTCCAGCGTGACGACGACGAACTGGTCGCCGGTGTCGGCCTCCAGCGCAGCCAGTTTGACGGTCAGTTCGGCCTCAGTCTCCGGGGCCAGTATCCGCGCCTGATCGACGACGCGGCCGGACAGGGGTGGGAAGGTCGGCTCGGCCGCCTGCGCTGACGGAGCGAGCCAAAGCAAGCCCGAAAGGCCGATGAAGAAAAGGGCCAGAAGACCTCGAATCGCCTTTCCCGGGCTGGTGGGGTTCACCGGGCGGGCGGGGTCGAACCCGGGGCCACAGCGGGCGCTGTGCCGCCCGGTTGCGCCGTGGGGCTGCCGTCGAGGTTGAACTGGACCTGGGGTGCCGACTGGGCCTCGGCGGTAGCGGTGAACAGTTGCATCGGGGCCTCGCCCGCAAAGGCAGTCTTGGCCCAGATCACCGTCGGGAAGGTGCGCAGCGACGTGTTATAATCCCGTACGGCTTCATTATAGTCGCGGCGGGCGATGGTGATCCGGTTCTCGGTGCCTTCAAGCTGCGATTGCAGCTGAAGAAAACCCTGATTGGCCTGAAGCTGGGGATAGGCCTCGACCGTCACCAGCAGCCGCGACAGCGCGCTGGTCAGCTGGCCCTGGGCGGCCTGGAAGGCCTGGAACGCCGCTGGATCACTGAGGGTTTCGGGCGTCACCTGAACTGCGGTGGCGCGCGCGCGGGCCTCGATCACCTGTGTCAGGGTGGTCCGTTCCTGGATCGCCGCACCCTGGACTGTGGCCACCAGATTGGGGACGAGGTCTGCGCGGCGCTGGTATTGGCTCTGGACATCGGCCCAGGCCGCCTCGGCACGCTCCTGCTTCGTGGGAATGGTGTTGTATCCGCAGGCGGCGACCGACTGGGCCGCAAGAACCACCGCGATCAATGCGCCCAGACGCGATGCTCTGCGAGCCATGAACCCCTCCATCCGGCGACCTGCAGCCGCCATTCGAACCAGACTATCAGCGCTTCGTGACGCCGCTTCAAGCGTCGAGATTGTCCGGCTCGACACCGGCCGACCGGCAGGCGGCGACATAGGTGTTGGCCAGCAGGCAGGCGATGGTCATGGGGCCAACGCCGCCGGGAACGGGCGTGATCGCCCCGGCCACCGCCGAAACCTCGGCGAAGGCAACGTCGCCGACCACCCGGGTCTTGCCTTCGGCTGCCTTGACCGGGTCGGCCGAGGGCACGCGATTGATGCCGACATCGATCACTGTGGCTCCGGGCTTGATCCAGTCGGCTCGGATCATTTCCGGACGTCCCACGGCCGCGACGAGGATGTCGGCGGTCCGACACAAGGCCGGGAGGTCGCGGCTGCGCGAGTGGGCCACGGTGACGGTGCAGTTCTCGGCCAGCAGTAACTGCGCCATAGGCTTGCCGACGATGTTGGAGCGCCCGACGATCACTGCGTGCAACCCCGACAGGTCGCCGAGTGTCGCCTTCAGCAGCATCGTCGAACCCAGCGGTGTGCAGGGCACAAGCCCGGGCAGTCCGACTGCCAGCCGCCCCGCATTGACGACGTGGAAGCCGTCCACGTCCTTGTCCGGATCGATGGTCCCCAGCACGGCCGAGGCATCGATCTGCGCCGGCAGCGGCAGCTGGACGAGAATGCCGTGGATCCCCGGATCGGCGTTCAACTGTCCGACGAGCGCCAGCAGGTCCGCCTGGGTTGTTGCCTCGGCCAGCCGGTGGGTTTCGGACCGCATCCCGGCGCGCGTGGTCGTCTCGCCCTTGTTGCGGACGTAGATCTGGCTGGCGGGATCCTCTCCGACGATGATGACGGCCAGGCCCGGGCGCACGCCGTGCGCCTGCTCCAGCCGGGCCGAAGCGGCCGCGACCCGCTCCACCAGACCGGCCGCGAAGGCCTTGCCGTCAATGATTGTGGTGCGCGGGGCCGGATCG
>JBBSCK010000004.1:0-40310 GCA_038250335.1 Caulobacterales bacterium | reverse complement strand
CCGGGCTGAAGGTCACCGTGCTGGAGCGGCGCGGGATCGTCGGCGGGGCGGCGGTGACGGAGGAATTCCATCCCGGCTTTCGCAACTCGACCGCCAGCTACACCGTCAGCCTGCTGAACCCGCGCATCATCGCTGACATGGATCTGGCCGGGCATGGCCTTCGGGTCGTCGAGCGGCGGATGTCGAACTTTCTGCCGCTGGAGGGGGACTCATTTTCGGCAGGGGAGGGGCGGACGCAGGCCGAGGTGGCGCGGTTCTCGACCCGTGATGCCGAACGGCTGCCCGCCTATGAGGCGCGGCTGGGGGCGGTGGCGGCGATCCTGCGCGCGCTCGTGCTGGAGATCCCGCCGAACCTGCCGCAGGGCGGCTGGATCGAGGCCGCTCCGGAACTGCTCCGGTCGGTCTCGGTCGCCCGACGGCTGGGCGGGCTGGACCTGACCGGGCGGCGCGACGTGCTGGACCTGTTCGCCAAGTCGGCCGGTGACTGGCTGGACGGCTGGTTCGAGAGCGATCCGGTCAAGGCCCTGTTCGGTTTCGACAGCGTCGTCGGCCATTATGCCAGCCCCTATACGCCGGGCTCGGCCTATGTGCTGCTGCACCACGTGTTCGGCGAGGTGAACGGCAAGCGGGGCATCTGGGGCCATGCGCTGGGCGGAATGGGGGCGATCACCCAGGCCATGGCCGCAGCCTGCGTGGCCGAGGGTGTCGAGATACGGCTGGAGACCGAGGTGGCCGCAGTCCTGACCGAAGGCGGCCGGGCAGTGGGCGCGGTGACGACGGCGGGCGACACGGTCCACGCCCGCGCGGTCGCGTCCAACCTGCATCCCCGACTGCTGTTCGACCGACTGGTCGATCCGGGCGTCGTACCCGCCGACTTCACCGAGCGGATGAGCCGCTATGCCTCGGGGTCCGGGACCTTCCGTATGAATGTCGCCCTGTCGGAACTGCCGCGCTTCACGGTCCGGCCCGAGCCGGGGGACCATCATACGGCCGGGATCATCATCGCTCCGAGCCTGGCCTATATGGACCGCGCCCATGCCGAGGCGCGGCTGAACGGCTGGTCGGGACAGCCGATCGTCGAGATGCTGATCCCCTCGACGCTGGATAGCAGCCTGGCCCCGCCTGGTGCCCATGTGGCCAGCCTGTTCTGCCAGCATGTCGCGCCAGATCTGGCCGACGCCCACCGCGAGACCGTGGCGGACCTGATGATCGAGACGGTGGAGGCTCATGCACCGGGGTTCAGGGCCTCGGTGCTGGGGCGGATGGCGCTGGGGCCGCGCGATCTGGAGCGCCGGTTCGGTCTGGTCGGCGGTGACATCTTCCACGGCCGCCTGACCCTGGACCAGATGTTCAGCGCCCGCCCGGTTCTGGGGCACGCCGATCACCGGATGCCGGTCCCGGGACTGTATCTGTGCGGCTCAGGGGCCCATCCGGGCGGCGGCGTCACCGGGGCACCCGGTCACAATGCGGCCCGGGCGGTGCTGAGGGACTTCAGACGTCCACGACGCCCATCGCCTTGAACAGGGCGTCGCGGATGGCGTTTTCGGTGAACGGCTTCTGGATCGTGGCCTGGTCGCGCCAGGTATCAGGCAATCCGCCCTGCCCATAGCCGGTCGAGAACACGAACGGCACGCCACGGGCCCGCAGGGCCTCTGCGACCGGGAAGACCTGCCGCCCCGCGACATTGACGTCGAGCAGGGCCGCATCCAGCAGCGCGTCGTCTGCGACCACGGCCAGAGCCTCGTCCACGGTGGCGATTGCGCCGACCGGGATGCAGCCCATGTCTTCCAGGATGGTCTCCAGCAGCATGGCCACCAGGGATTCGTCCTCAACCACCAGGACGCGTCGCCCTGCGAGACCTTCAGCCATGATGTTGCGCGCTCCGATCCAGCGGAACCGATAATTCCGCGACAAAACCATCATTTGCGTAGACCAGTTTGGCCGCACCCGCGAGATCATGACGGACGTTCCGCTCGATCAGCCGGCTGCCGAAGCCGCGTCGCGTCGGGGGAGTAACCTCCGGCCCGCCAGTTTCACGCCAAATCACCGCCAGCCGGCGGTCGGCCTGGTTCGCCACGGACCAGTCCACCAGCACCCGCCCGTCGCTTGAGGACAGGGCACCGAATTTTGCGGCGTTGGTCGCCAGTTCGTGGAAAATCATGCCGAACGACAGGGCCGAAGCCGGGTCGAGAGCCACGGGGGGCCCGTTCAGCACGATGCGTGACGGGCCATGAGCCGAGGTCTCATGTTCAAGGATGGCGCGCAGATCGGCCCCTTCCCAGTGGCTACGGGTCAACAGGTCATGGGTGTGCGACAGCGCCAGCAGACGTTGCTGGAAGCTCTCGGCAAAGGTCACCGGGTCCGGATGCGACCGGGCGGTCTGCATGGCTATGGACTGGACCGTGGCCAGGGTGTTCTTCACCCGATGGTTCAGCTCGTCGATCATCAGCTTCTGACGCTGACCGGCGAGGACGGCCGGGGTGACTTCGTGGCCCTGGACAAAGATGCCTACGACCCGGCCGTCGTCGTCGCGCACCGGCTGGTAGATGAAGTCCAGCCAAGCGACGCGGGGTGGTGCTGACGGACCGCGATGGAGCTCGATCCGGCTGTTGCGCCCTTCGAATGGCTCGCCGGTCGCGAAGACGGTGTCGAGAAGTTCGAAAAACCCCTGGCTGGCCACCTCGGGGATTGCGTCGCGTACCGGTTTTCCGAGGATGTCGCGATGGCCCAGAAGCTGGCCATAGGCGTCGTTGTACATCTGGAGGACGTGGTCGGGACCGCTCAGGATGGCGACGAAGCCCGGGGCCTGCATAAACATCTCGACCAGCCGGTTGCGTTCGAGTTCCAGCTTGCGGTTCGCCTTCTGAACCTCGCGCGCACGATCAAGCAGGCCGCCACCCAGCATCAGCTCCAGGGCGCTGGCCTCCGGCTCGGCCGAACTCTCTCGGCGAAGGCGTTCCAGCTCGGTAATGTCGGTCGCGTGCTGCAGGATGAAAACCAGTTTTCCGGATTCATCAAACAGCGGCGTGTTGGTCGCGCTCCAGTAGCGGTCCTCAAGCGTTGCCTGACCTTCCGGACCGACGACCGGGATGGCGTAGTGAAACAGGGCCAGGTGATCGCGCTCCCCCGTGGCCAGGACCTTCTCGAACGAATTCCGGAGTTGGCGCAGGTTTTCCGGGGCCTCCTGCCCGGGCCCTGCGTCATACAGGTCGAACAGTCTGACGCCGAGCAACTGTTCGCGGGTCGTTCCGACCATCGCCAAAAAGGCTGCATTCATTCCGGCGAAGCGGAGGTCTGGCGTGAGAAGCATATAGGGATTGGGGGAAGCCTCGAACGCCGCAGCGAAATCGATCGCCTGGTCCTGTGTCTGCACGATACCAACTTCCTCCGCCCGACCGCAGGAGTGCACGAGCACGACGATCGTTCCACTACCACCATTGTCGACGGGCATGCGGGGGGTAGGATTGACGCATGGTTCTCGCAGTCTGACGATGGCTGCCGCAATGCTGACTGCGACCGACATGATCCGTCCCCGCGTCGAGGTGACCCAGGGCGGTCTGCTGGGGCTGGAGATCGGCGGGGTGCAGGCTTTCCGGGGGATCCCCTTTGCCGCCCCGCCGGTCGGACCCCGACGCTGGCTTCCACCGGGCCCGGTACCCACGTGGACCGAAGATCGCGACGCCGGCGCTGCGGGCGCGATCTGCATCCAGCCCCCGTCCAATGGCGATCCCGGCGTCGGGCCCCTGCCGATGAGCGAGGACTGTCTGACGCTCAATGTCTGGTCGCCCGCAGCGCCTCCGGGACCGTTTCCGGTGATGGTCTGGATTCACGGCGGTGGCTACAACAACGGTTCCGGCACGGCGGCGCTGTATGACGGAGCCAGTCTGGCGCGGCGCGGCGTGGTGCTGGTCACGATCAACTACCGGCTAGGTCGGCTGGGTTTCTTTGATCATCCGGCCCTGGCCGCCGAGCGCGCAGCCGACGCGTCGGCCGGCAACTACGGCGTCATGGACCAGATTGCGGCGCTGGGGTGGGTGCGCGACAACATCACCGCCTTTGGCGGAGATCCGGGCCAGGTGACGATTTTTGGCGAATCGGCCGGCGGTGCTGCGGTGACCCAGTTGATGGTCGCACCGGCTGCGCGCGGCCTGTTTCATGGGGCGTTGGTCCAGTCCGGGCTGGGACGACAGCGGTCGGCCCTTCTGGAGCAGGACCGCCCGGGACGACCCTCGGCGCAATCGCAGGGCGTCGCCTTCGCCCGGTCGGCGGGACTGGGGGCCGAGCCGACAGCCGACGCCCTGCGGGCCTTGGCACCGGATCGGCTGCTGACGCCGATGCCGGCCTTCTACAGCGACAATCTGATCGTCGACGGGCAGATCGTGTCAGAGGACGTGGTCGAGGCCTTTGCGGCGGCTCGCCAGGCCCCGGTTCCATTGTTGATCGGGACCAATAGCGCCGAATTCTGGTGGATCCGGCCGGCCGACGCCGGTGCCTATGGCCGCACCGACGATGCGATGACCGACGCCGAATACGACGCCCTGCTGGCCGCCTACGGTGGACAGGACGGGTATGACGCCCATGTCGTCAGCGACCTGGTCTTCAACGAGCCCGCGCGACATCTGGCGCGGCTGCACGCGCGGGCGGGTCATCCGACCTTCCTGTACCGATTCGATGTGGTGGAGGCCTCAGACCTTGAACCCATCGGGGGCGCGACCCATGCGTCCGAGCGGTCCTATGCGTTCGACACGCTCGATACGGTCGGGCGGCCCCTGGGCGAGAGGGACGCGCGGGCCGCGACCGCCATGGCCGACTACTGGACGACGTTTGCCCGGGCGGGCGATCCGAACGGAGAGGGCCGTCCGGCGTGGCCCGGGTTCGGCGCGGAACCGGACCGTCTGCTGGAGTTCACTAACGACGGACCGGTAGCGAAGCCAGTCCCGTTCGCCGATCGGCTGGACCTGATCGAGGCCTTCTACGCGCGGGCCCGACCCTAGAGATTGGCTCCGTTGGCCCGGATGATCTCGGCGTACAGCAGACCGGAATCCTTAATCGTCCGCTCCTGGGTGAGAAAGTTGACGTGGGTGATGCCGAAGCGCTTCGAATAGCCCAGCGACCATTCCAGATTGTCGAGCAGCGACCAGGCCATATAGCCCTCAAGCTTCACGCCCTTGCCGATCGCGTCGTGGGCCGCCTTCAGGTGGTTCTTCAAATAGTCGACCCGCAGCGGGTCCGGGATACGGCCGTCGATGGCGTGGGGCGGGTCGTACCAGGCCGAGCCGTTCTCGGTGATCATCAGCGGCAGGCCGTTGGTCTGTTCATGCAGCCAGACGAGGGTGTCGGTGAGGGCAGGGGGATAGACCTCCCAGCCGGTCTCGGTGTGGGCGTGCTGGACCTGTTTCACTGGCCGGGCGCGGACGGGCCAGGCGTCGGGCGCGTTCTCGGGCACGCTTCGAGTGTACCAGTTCAGGCCCATCCAGTCGGTCGGCTGGGCGATCAGGTCGAAATCCTCAACCGGGAAGTCCCGCATCGCCTCGCCGTAGACGTCCTTCAGCTCGGCCGGATAGCCGCGCCCCATCAGGGGATCGAGGAACCAGCGGTTCATCTGGGCCTCGGCGCGCTTGCGGGCGGCCTCGTCCTCGGGCCGGTCGCTGGCCGGGTATTTGGGCTCGATGTTCAGCACGATGCCGATACGGCCCTCGCCCACCTCGCGGAACCGCTTCACCGCCGCACCGTGCGCGCGCAGCACATTGTGCCCGGCAATCACCGCCTCAAAGGCCGACCGGTGGCCGGGGGCCAGCGCTCCGTGCAGATAGCCGCCATCGACGATGACCCAAGGTTCGTTGATCGTCCCCCAGGTCTTCACCCGACCCTTGAACCGCTCGAACAGCACCTGACCATAGTCGGCGAACCAGTCTGCGATGTCGGGGTTAAGCCAGCCACCCCGGTCGTCCAGCACCGCCGGCAGGTCCCAGTGGTAGAGGGTGCAAAGCGGCTCGATCCCCGCCTCGATCAAACCGTCGATCAGGTCGTCGTAGAACTTCAAGCCCGCCTCGTTCAGCCGGCCGGTCCCGCACGGCATCACCCGGCTCCAGCTGACCGAGAACCGGTAGGCCTTCAGGCCCAGCCGTTTCATGATGCCAATGTCCTCGCGCCAGCGATTGTAGTGGTCGCAGGCGACATCGCCCGTATCCCCATCCTTCATATTGCCGGGCGTGTGGCTGAAGCGGTCCCAGATCGAGGCCCCCGCGCCATCGGCCATGGACGAGCCTTCGATCTGATAGGCAGCCGTCGCGGCTCCCCAGAGAAAGTTTTCCGGGAACTGGTACTTGGCGGTCATTGGCAGGCTTTCGTCTGAAGTCGGTAGGGGGCATCCGCGCTCTGGCGGCGGGCGATGCAGGGAGGTCACGGGGGTGGGTATCTGTCGTGTGTCCAAACTACGGCACTTGCGGGGCGCATGGCCAGTGTGTCATGTAACCGATTACAGATTTTTGTCGACGGACCTTCGATAAGGGGGCCGGAACGGCTGGAACGCTTCAGGACCATCGCGTGACCCGCATCCGCCAGAACAGACTGATCGGCCTTGCGCCGACAGGATCGTCGTCGTGAAAGCCGCGACCATCCGCGATGTCGCCGAGCGCGCCCATGTGTCCGTGGCGTCGGTTTCGCGGGTCCTGACCGGGGCCGGGGCGGTAACCGAGCCCACGCGGCTGAAGGTGATGGAGGCTGTCGAGGCGCTGTCCTACGTGCCGCACTCCGGGGCCCGGAGCCTGTCGACCAGCCGGACGGACACCGTCGGGGTCATTCTGCCCGACCTGTTCGGCGAGTTCTTCTCGGAACTGATCCGAGGCATGGACCTGGCCGCGCGCGCCAGTGGCCTGCACCTGATCGTGTCCAGCTCCCATGACAACGCCTCCGAGGCGGCGGCCGCGATCCGCTCCATGCGCGGGCGGGTGGACGGGCTGATCGTACTGTCGCCGCACCTCGATTCAGCCAATCTCGCCGCCAGCCTGGCGGGCCGGTTGCCGGTCCTGCTGATGAACGGCGGGGCCAATGACGCGGGTCGCCCGTCGATGGTTGTCGACAATGTCGGCGGTGCCGTCGCGGCCGTGGAGCATCTGTTGTCCCTCGGCCATCGACGCGTCGTGCATATCGGCGGGCCCATCCGGAACCTAGAGGCGCGCGAACGTCAGGCGGGCTATCTCCATGCCATGGCCGCAGCCGGCTATGAGCCGCAGTTGATGGCCGGTGACTTCACCCAGGCCTCCGGCCATGCTGCGGCGACCGCTCTGCTGGCCGAGGGCGTGCGGCCCGAGGCGATCTTCGCCGGCAACGACATGATGGCGGTCGGCGCGCTTGTCGCCCTGCAGGAGGCGGGCGTGCGCTGCCCCGAGGACATCGCCCTGGTCGGCTTCGACGATGTGCCGATCGCCGCCCTTGTCCGACCCGCCCTGACGACGCTGCGCATTGAGATCGCCGAGACCGGCCGCCGGGCCATGGAAAGACTCGTCGGTCTGATCGCCAGTGCCGCCAGCCCGGATGGGTCGCTTGATGATGCCTGCGAAATCATTCGTCCCCACCTTGTCGTCCGCCAGTCCAGCGGGGGCGACCCTGCATCCAACCCCGGTCACGGCGCGCTCACGCCGGCACCCATCGCTTCCAACGGAGAGTGAACATGTCCCGCAACACCCTGCGCAATCGCGCCCTCGGTGCCGCTTCCGCCCTGGCCGTCGCGTCGCTGATGCTGGCGGGGACGGCCTCGGCCCAGGCCACCAACGCCACCGTGCGCGGCACCATCTACGCCGGCCCGGCGGCAGAATCCGGGGGCACGGTCGTCGCCACCGAGGTCTCGACGGGCTTCACTTATCGCGGGCGGATCGCCGAGGACGGCAGCTATGTCATCGCCGGCCTGCGCCCCGGGACCTATCGCATCGTGGCCACCGGCTCCGACGGAAAGTCGGTCACCGACACCGTGACCCTGAACACCGGCCAGGTCGGCACGCTGGATCTGGACGTGGCGGGCGTCATGGTCTCGGCCGCCGGTGCCGCCGGGGCCACGGATGTGGCCGACATCATCGTCACCGGCCGACGCCTCTTCGAGGTTCGCACCTCCGAGGTCGCCACCTCGGTCAGCCAGCAGCAGATCAACAACCTGCCGCAGGTCAACCGCAACTTCCTGAACTTCGCCGCTCTTGCCCCCGGCGTGCGCGTCACCGAGGGCGAGAGCGAACGGACCATCTCGGCCGGCGGCCAGTCGGCCCAGGCCATCAATGTCTTCATCGACGGTCAGAACCAGAAATCGACCATCATTGACGGCGGTCTGGCCGGTCAGGACGACAGCCGCGGCAACCCCTTCCCCCAGGCGGGCGTGCAGGAGTTCCGGATCATCTCCCAGAACTTCAAGGCCGAGTATGAGCAGGCCGGTTCGGCCATCATCACCGCCGTCACCCGTTCAGGGACGAACGCGTTCCACGGCGAGGTCTTCGGCACCTATCAGGATCCGTCCTGGATCGACCAGCCGGTGCTGGACGAGCGCGCGGGCCGGGTCCAGCCCGATGTCGAGCGCCGGCAATACGGCTTTGCCCTCGGCGGTCCGATCATTCAGGACACGCTGCATTTCTTCGTCACCTATGAGCGCAAGGACGAGGACCGCTCCAACTCGGTGTTCGTGAACAACTCGACCTACGCCGGATTGTTCGCCAGTGACGTCGGCGCCTTCGCCTCGCCGTTCGAACAGGACCTGCTGTTCGGCAAACTGTCCTGGCAGATCGACGACCGCCAGCGACTGGAGGTGAGCGGTACCTATCGCAGCGAGAGCGAGATCCGGGGATTCGGGGGCCAGAATGCGTTTTCGCGGGCCGAGGAAGCCAACACCGACATCCGCTCGATCAACGCCCGGCACACGTTTCAGGGCGACAACTTCATCAACGAACTGACCTACGACTATTTTTCCTATTCCTATAATCCGGCCGCTCTGAACTTCGCCGATTTCGGCCGGTCCTTCGTAATCTTCCGCGATGCAAACGGCACGACGCCCGGCTTCCAGTACGACGTCAACAGCCGGGACCAGACCGTTTTCAATATAGGCGGGCGCAGCGACAGCCAGTTCATCGAGCAGGAAAGCCATACGTTCCGCAACGAACTGACCCTGCCGGTCCTGCAGTGGATGGGCACGCACACCCTGAAGATGGGCGTGAAATACTCCATGCAGAACTACTTCGTTAACAAGCAGTTCGGCCGCAATCCTCAGTTCGTCTATGACATCGAAGGGCGTCCCGAGATTACTGGAAGCCGGGATATCCCGGTGCAGGTCGATCTAGGCGCGTTCGTGCCGCCGGCCGATGTCGATAACAATGTGCTGGGTCTCTACATCCAGGACGACTGGCAAATCAGCGACCGGCTGGAGCTGAACCTGGGCCTGCGCTGGGACTATGAGGACAATGCGGTCAACAACGACTATGTGACCCCGGCCAGCATTCGCGAAACCCTGACCCGGATCCAGGCCCTGCCGGGCTATGATTTCCCGGCCTATTTTAACCCGGCGAACTATGTGACCGACCGGCGTGACGCCTTCACCGGGGCCTTCCAGCCGCGCATCGGCTTCTCCTACGATGTGTTCGACGACGAGCAGACCGTCGTGTTCGGCGGTGCCGGCCGATACTATGACCGCCTGGGCTTCAACTTCGCCTTTGATGAGCGTTTCAAGCCTTTCCAGTTCAACAAGACGATCTATTTCTCGCGCACGGGCGGTCTCGTCGGCGGCCAGCAAACGGTCGCCTTCAATCCGACCTTCCTGACCGCAGCCGGTCTGGATCCATTGCTGGCCGCCGCGCCGGGTGCAGGCGAGATCTTCCTGGTGAAGAACGACGCCGAGCCGCCGCGCACCGACCAGTTCAACTTCGGTGTCCGCCAGAAGTTCGGGATTTTCCAGACGGCGCTGACCCTGGCCTATTCCAAGACCGAGAACCTGTCGGCCTGGTACATCGCCAACGCCAGATCGGCCACGGGAGACCGCTTCTCGGGCCCCACCCCGGGCTCGGTCGGCCACCCCGAGTTCCGCAACCTGATCTTCTTCCAGAACACGGACAAGGAGGCCGAGTTCAAGGCCCTGTACCTGACGATCGACAAGCCGTTCGATACCGCCAGCAACTGGGGCTTCAACCTGGCTTATACCCTGTCGGAGGCGACCCAGAACGGCAGCCGCGATGGTGGCCTGGTCGGATTTGACTTCGACTACAATACCCCGGGCCTGTCGCCGGATTACCCGTCGAGCACGGACGAGGAGAGCCGGCTGGTCATGTCCGGAACCGTGGGCCTGCCCGCTGATTTCCTGCTGTCGGGAATCGTCACCCTCGGCACAGGCCTGCCGTTCAACGTGTTCAACTGCCCGGATGCCACCAATCCAAACATCTGCTGGAATGGCGGGCGTCCGCAGAAGCGCGACGTCCTGCCGGGCCTGGCCTTCGCCTATCGCCAGGTGGACCTGCGCCTGACCAAGACTTTCGAGACCTGGACCGGACACAATGTCCAGTTCATCGTCGATGCTATCAACGTGTTCGGCTTCGACAACTACAACTCGTTCGAGGGTGACTTCAACAATCCGCGCTTTGGGCGTCCGTTCTCGACCTTCCTGCCGGACCGCAGCTTCCAGGTGGGTGTGCGTTATACCTTCTGACCCGTTTCTCCCGAGACTGGCCGTCCCCGGCATGATCGGGGACGGCCTCTTTTTTGGCGCGGGGGCGCGGGCTTAGGATCGACAGGCATGGATCGACGCGGATTTTTGATGGCTTCAACGGCCGCTGTGGCCTCAGCGGGCCTGTCGGCCTGCGCCGGGGTAAGGCGGGGCAACCCTGCGGGTGTGCAGCTTGATCCGGAGGTCGGTGAGCTTCAGCGCCGAACCTTCGACTGGTTCGCGCATGTCACGGACCGCGAGCGGGGCCTGACGCCCGACCGGTGGCCGACGCCCTCCTTCTGTTCGGTCGCGGCGGTGGGCTTTGCCCTGGCCTGCTGGCCCGTTGGGGTCGAGCGCGGCTGGATGACACGCGCTGAGGCGCGCACCCGGACCCTGAATACAGTCCGCTTCTTTCACGACGCTCCGCAAGGACCGGAAGCGAGCGGCGTGACGGGCTACAAGGGGTTCTTCTACCATTTCCTCGACCGCGATACGGGGCATCGGTTCGGCCAGGTCGAGCTGTCCACGGTGGACACCTCCCTGTTGCTGGGCGGGATGCTGTTCGCCGCGCGCTTTTTTGATGGTCCGCAGGCCGGGGAGGTCGAGATCCGCCGTCTGGTCCAGGCCGTCTATGATCGCGTCGAATGGGACTGGGCCGTCGTGCGGCCGAACCGGATCACCATGGGCTGGCATCCCGAGACGGGGTTCATCCCACACGACTGGAACGTTTACAACGAGGGCATGCTGACACTGCTGCTGGCCATTGGCAGCGACACCCATCCGGTCCCTGCCGCCGTCTGGGACGAGTGGTGCAGTGTCTATGACCGCAGCTTCACCGACCGTTGGGGCCCGAAACATCTGCATTTCGGCCCGATGTTCGGCCATCAGTACAGCCATATGTTCGTCGATTATCGCGGCATTCACGACGCCTGGATAAGGGCGAAATCGACCGAGATTGGCGGCTTCGACTATTTCGAGAACAGTTGCCGCGCGGTGGTGGCGCAGCGGAACTACGCCGCAGACAATCCCGGTGGCTGGGACGGCTATTCGGCAGAGGTCTGGGGCCTGACAGCGTGCGACGGTCCGGGAGATTTCCGCCAGGTCATCGACGCGCGCGAACGGGAGTTCTTCAGCTATTCGGCGCGCGGGCCCGGCGATCGCGACGACGGGACGATCGCGCCCACAGCGGCTTTGGCCAGCTACGCCTTCGCGCCGGCCGAGGTCACCGCCTGTCTCAAAGCTATGAAGGCCCGCTACGGGACGGCGATCTACGGCGAATGGGGCTTCCTTGATGCATTCAACCCGACCCTGACGGAGCGGGAAGGGCCACTGCTGCACGGGCGTATCGTGCCGGGCGTCGGCTGGGTCGCCGATGACTATCTGGGCATCGACCAGGGCCCGATCGTGGTGATGATCGAGAACGGTCGCTCTGACCTGATTTGGCGGCATATGCGGACAGAGCCGAACCTGCTCCGCGGGCTGCGTCGTGCGGGCTTTACCGGCGGCTGGCTGGAGGCATGATCGGCCGCCGCGCCGCACTGGGGCTGATGGCCGGGGCCGGCGCGGCGCTGGGCGGGTGCGGGCGTGAGGACGGGATCGCCCGATTGACCTTTTGGGCCATGGGCAATGAGGGGACCCATGTCCCGCGCCTGCTGCCGGCCTTCGAGGCCGCTCATCCCGGGATCCGGGTCGAGGTCCAGCCCCAGCCGTGGAGCGCGGCGCACCAGAAGTTGCTGACGGCCTATGCCGGGGCCTCGCTGCCGGACGTCAGCCAGATCGGCAACACCTGGGTCGCGGAACTGGCGGCCATCGGGGCCCTGTCGCCGACGCCCGCGTTTGCCGCAGACCTGCTGACCGACCAGTTCCCCGCCGTACTGGAGACCAACCAGATCGCCGGCCGGGCCGTGGCCACACCCTGGTATGTCGACACCCGGCTGATCTACTACCGGACCGATCTTCTGGCCCGGGCGGGCTTTGACGCCATGCCGACGGACTGGGCCGAATGGAAGCGGGCCATGCACGCGGTCAAACGGATCGCCGGGGACGGCAGTTTCGCGATCCTGCTGCCGCTGAACGAGTTCGAACAGCTTCTCACATTCGGTCTACAGGGCGATCAACCATTGCTTCGCGACCGGGACACACGCGGGAATTTCGCCAGCCCGTCCTTCCTCGCGGCGCTGGGTTTCTACAAGAGCCTGTTCGACGAGGGGCTGGCACCGGTGGCCTCGGCGGCGCAGATCTCCAACGTCTGGACCGAGTTCGCGCGTGGTTATTTCAGCTTCTATTTCTCGGGGCCCTGGACCATCGGAGACATGAAGTCCCGGCTGCCGCCCGAGGTTCAGCCGCACTGGATGACGGCCGGCGTGCCGGGACCGAACGGACCGGGTGCCTCGGCCCCCGGCGGCTCATCGCTGGCGGTCTTCCGGTCCTCGCCGCATCAGGAGGCAGCGTGGAAACTGGTTCGCTACCTGTCCGATCCGGCGGTGCAGGCCCGGTTCAATGTCCTGACCGGCAACCTGCCCGCCCGTCCTTCGGCCTGGGATGTGCCGAAGGTCGCGTCAGACCCCTACATCTCCGCGTTCAAGGGTCAGCTGGCCCGGGCCAGGGCCGTGCCCAAGGTGCCGGAATGGGAGCGGATCGTCACCGAGATGCAGATCGTCGCCGAACGTATGGTGCGGGGCGAGTTCACGGTCAATCGTGCGGGGACCGAGATCAACCGACGGGCCGACCGTCTGCTGGAAAAGCGTCGCTGGATGATGGAACAGGGGCGGGCGGCGTGATTGCCGTGCGCGAACGCGCCGCCTGGGGGTTCGTCGCCCCGGCCCTGATCGCCATTGTAGTGTTCTTCGCTGTGCCCGTGGTCGGGTCGCTGCTGCTCAGCGTCACCGACTTCGACATCTATGCCCTCGCCGACCTCGGCAATATGCGGTTCGTCGGCCTGCAGAACTACGAGCGGCTGCTGACCAATCCACTGTTCTGGCAGGCGATGAAGAACACGGTCTGGTTCAGTGTTCTGGGCGTGCCGCTGACCATCGGCGCGTCGCTGGCCGCCGCCTTAATCTTGAACGCGCGGGCGGTGAAGTGGCGGCCGGTCTGGCGCGTCATCTTCTTTGCGCCGTTTGTCACCACGCTGGTGGCCACCGCAGTCCTGTGGAACTATCTGCTGCATACCCGGTATGGCGTGATCAACTGGGCCATCACCTCGCTCGGCCTGCCTGCAGTGGACTGGCTGGGCGATCCGGCGACCTCGATCCCGGCCATCCTGCTGTTCGTGGTGTGGAAGACGTTCGGCTACAACATGTTGATCTTTCTGGCAGTCCTGCAGACCGTGCCGGACGATCTCTATGAGGCAGCGCGGATCGACGGGGCCGGGCCGTGGAGCCGGTTCCGCCATGTGACCCTGCCGGCCATCTCGCCGACCCTGCTTCTGGTTTCGATCATCTCCGTGTCCGGCTTCTTCCAACTGTTCGCCGAGCCCTATGTGATGACGCAAGGCGGGCCGGCCCAGTCGACGGTGACGGTGCTGTATTTCATGTACGAGGAGGGCTTCAAATGGTGGAATTTGGGGTCCGCCAGCGCCGTCGCCTTCATCCTGTTCCTGTGCATCTTCGCGGTGACCATGGTGCAGCTGGCCGTTTCGCGCCGGCTTGGCGGAGATCACACGTGAAGCCTCGCGTCCTGATGATGAATCTGGGCGTAGCCGCCATCGCACTGGTGGTCCTGTTTCCCCTCCTGTGGATGCTGTCGGTCAGCTTTATGGCCACTGGCGAGGCTGCGGTGTTTCCGCCGCCGCTGCTGCCGGAGCGACCGACACTGGAGCACTACCGCGACCTGTTCGTGAACCAGGGCATGGGGCGCTATATGTGGAACAGCTTCGCCCTGGCGACGCTCGCCACAGTACTGGCCCTCGGCTTCACCGTGCCGGCCGGCTATGCCTTCGCCAAACTGACCTTCAAGGGGCGCGACCGGCTGTTTCAGATCCTGATCGGTGCCCTCGTCATCCCGGCCCAGATCGGCACCCTGCCGCTATTCCTGATGCTGAAGTCTGTCGGGCTGGTGAACACCTATGCCGGAGCACTGGTGCCGTGGCTGGCGTCGATCTTCGGCCTGTTACTCGTGCGTCAGTACGCACTCTCAATCCCCGACGAGATGCTGGAAGCCGCGCGCGTCGACGGTGCCACCGAGGGCCAGATCTTTCGCCGGATTGTCCTGCCGACGCTGTCGCCCATCCTGGTGACACTGGGTCTGTTCGTCTTTCTGGGCAGCTGGAACGACTTTCTGTGGCCACTCATCGTTCTGACGGACCAGTCGAACTACACCCTGCCGGTGGCGCTGGCGGCCCTGTCGCGCGAGCACGTGCAGGACATCGAGCTGATGATGGCGGGCGCTGTGATTACCGTCGCACCGGTGCTGATCCTGTTTCTGGCGCTGCAACGGTTCTACATCCGGGGCATGCTTGCGGGCAGTGTGAAGGGGTGAGTATGCGTGTTCTGGCCGGTCTGATCGCTGCGTTCCTGTTCGCCGCCCCTGCCCAGGCCCAGTCGTCGCGGACGCTGGACGCGTTCGAGGATCTGGCACCATGGACCGCCGACGCCTCGACCGACGTGTCCTCGGTCCTGTCGGCGGTGTCCGCTCATCGGGGCGAGGCGATGCGGCTCGACTATGATTTCAACGGCCGGTCCGGCTACGCCTTCGCGGCGCGCGACCTGTCGTTCGACGCCCCCGGGAACTATGAGATCACCTTCCGGGTTCGCGGCGAAGGGCCGACCAACACCTTCGAGGTCAAGTTCACGGATGCGTCGGGCGAGAACGTCCACTGGCACCAGACGACCCGTTACGATTTCCCCGACGGCTGGACCCTGTTCACTATCAAGAAGCGCCAGATCGTCTGGGCCTGGGGGCCGAACCCGGATCGCACCTTCCGGCGGGCCGAACGGGTCGAGTTTGTGGTCACGGCCGGGGAGGGCGGCAAGGGGTTCATCGAGATCGATGACCTGACCCTGCGGACCCTTCCGCCCGAGCCGTCTGTCGCGCCACGCCCGGTCGCCGAAGCGACGAGTGAAGCGATGAATGCGCCTGCGTCGCTGGCCGTGGATGATGATCCGCTGACCGCGTGGCGATCGACCGGTACGGGTGACCAATCCCTGACGCTTGACCTCGGCTTTGAGCGTGAGTTCGGCGGCCTGACCCTGCGCTGGGCCGAGGGCCGCGCGGCTTCGCGCTACCGGGTCATGGCCTCCAGTGACCGGCGGCAGTGGCGCGAGATCGCACGGGTCGCAGACGGCGACGGCGGAACCGACTGGTTGATGACGACCGAGGCTTCGGCCCGCTGGCTTAGACTGGACCTGCCGGTAACGCAGCCCGTGGCCAGCGCTGCGGGCCAGATGGGGGCAGGGGCCGCTTCGGGTCACTCCGCAACGCCGGCGTATGGGCTGGCCGATCTGCGGATCGAGCCGCTGGCGTTCGGCAAGGACGAAACCGCCTTTTTGAGCGCTATTGCGGGCCAGAGCCGGCGAGGCCTCTATCCGCGCGGCTTCCGCGGTGAACAGCCCTACTGGACCCTGGTCGGCATCGACGGCGGCGTCGAGAGCGGCCTGATCTCCGAAGACGGTGCCATCGAGCTGAGACGCGGCGGGCCGTCGATCGAGCCCTTCGTTCTGGACAACGGCCGGCTGGTGAGCTGGGCGGACACGCGTATCGAACAGGCCCTGGTCGAAGACGACCTTCCCGTTCCAACCGTGACCTGGACCCATGACGATTGGAGGCTCAGGATCACGGCCATGGCCGAGGGCACGCCAGACGCGGCAGCGCTCTATGGCCGCTACGACCTGACCAACACCTCACTGCGCGAACAGACCCTGACCCTGGCGCTGGCCGCGCGGCCTATGCAGGTCAACGGTCCGGTGCAGTTTCTGGCCGTGCCGGGCGGAGCCAGCCCGATCCAGCAGATCCAGTGGACCGGGGCGGAACTGGTGCTGAACGATGCACTGCGGGTCCTGCCCCTGGTCACCCCCGACGATGTGCGGCTGGCGACCTTCACCTCGGGCGCCGATCCGCAGAGCCTTCTGGCCCGCGGCCCGGATGCGGCGCGGGACGCGGCGGTAGAGTCCGACCGCACCGGCCTGATGGGCGGGGCCCTGATGTATCCGGTGACGCTGCGCCCCGGTGAGACGCGCAGCTTCGGCTGGGTCGTCGCGCTCGCGGGCCCGCGTCCGGCCCTGCCGGCAACGGCCTCGGTCGTGGGGGCGCTGGACACGATCCAGACGCGCATCGTCGCCGGCTGGCGCGAGAAGCTGGACCGGTTTGACCTGATCACGCCGCCCGAGGGCCAGCGGATCGAGGACACCATGAAGACCGGGCTGGCCCATATACTGATGTCGCGTCAGGGCCCGGCCCTGCAGCCCGGCACCCGCAGCTATAACCGCTCGTGGATCCGCGACGGGGCCATGATGGCCGAGGGTCTGAACCGGCTGGGCCACGCCAACCTGTCACAGGACTATCTGCGCTGGTACGCCCCCTATGTGTTCGACAATGGCAAGGTGCCCTGCTGCGTCGACGCCCGGGGCGCTGATCCGGTCCCGGAGAACGACAGCCACGGCGAGTTCGTGTTTCTGGCCGCAGAAACGTATCGCTACACCGGGGACCTGACGCAGCTGCGCGCCGTCTGGCCTCAGGTGCAGGCCGCGATCGGCTATATGGACAGCCTGCGCGCCTCGACCCGCACAGACGCGAACCGCACGCCGCAGACGCAGCATTTCTACGGCCTCCTGCCGCCCTCGATCAGTCACGAGGGCTATTCGGACCGCCCGGCATGGTCCTATTGGGACGATTTCTGGGGCCTTCTGGGCTATCGCGACGCGATCGAGATCGCCAAGGCGCTGGGAGAGACCGAAGCGGCGGCACGGTTCGAGTCGGCTCGGGCGGAGTTCATGACGGACGTCCTCGCCTCCATAGACGGCACGGCCATGTACCACCGCATCGACTGGATCGCAGGAGCCGCAGATCGGGGCGATTTTGACGCCACCTCAACGACCATCGGGCTGTCGCCGGGTGGCCTGCAGGCCGACCTGCCGCAGGGTCTGCTGATCCGGACCTTCGAGAAATACTGGGAGAATTTCACGGCGCGGCAGGCCAATCGCACGGCATGGCGTGACTATACCCCCTATGAGCTGCGCACCGTCGGTGCCTTGGTGCGGCTGGGCCAGCGTGAGCGGGCCATGACGGCGCTGGACTTCTTTTTTGCCGACCGCCGCCCGCAGGCCTGGAACGGCTGGGCCGAGGTGGTCGGGCGCGACCTGCGCGAGCCGCGCTTCATCGGCGACATGCCCCATTCCTGGATCAGTTCGGACTATGTCCGCTCGGCCCTGGACCTGTTTGTCTATGAGCGCGACGCCGACCGCGCCCTGGTGCTGGCCGCGGGACTGCCGATGGGCTGGATCGACAGTCCCACGGGCGTCGGTGTCCGTGAGGTCCAAACACCCTACGGACCCCTGACCTACGGGCTACGGCGGCGAGCCGGAGTGACGGTGCTGACGTTATCGCCGGGGGTCGTGCCACCGGGCGGGTTCGTCCTGCCCTGGCCCGAAGGCGAGGCCCTGCCGGCCCGCGTCCGGATCGATGGTCGCAGTGCGGAATGGACGGAGCGGGAACTGGTGATCCCGGCGGGCGCCCGGCGGGTCGAGCTGCGCTGACGCTTTTCCGCATGCGGGAGAGGCGGTAGAGCACAGGCATGACCCAGACTCTCCGCCGCCTGATCGACCTGCCCGGTGTCGCCGACCTTGAAGCGAAGGCATTGATGAAGCCCGGCTATGCCGATCCTTCGCGGCGCGATGAGTTTCCCGAGGTGGATGCGGTGCTGGTCGCCGTCTTCGGCCTGAGCGCGGAACAGGCCGAGGAAGCGGTCCGAGCCGAGGACTGGGACGGCATCGAGCGGTTTTCACCCGTTGAACAGGCCGAGGCGTTCGAGTCCGAAGGCTGGGATGTCCGGGATGCCAAACGCAAGCCGTTGCGGATGCTGGCAGTCATGGCCGAGCCGCTGGCCCTGGCCATGCGCGGGGTCGCGGGGGCACTGCCTGAGGCCCCCTTCGTGCCGGAACCCACCGAGGAAAAGAGCGACTGGGGATCGGGGCTCGCGGCCGAGGCTGCGCGGTTCCGCAAGCGATAGGGCCGACGCCGCTCAGAGACGCCGGAACGCGAGCCCGTCAAGGTCGAACAGATGGGTGCGGGCCGGGTCGATCCGCAGGCTCAAGGTCTCGCCGACCGAGGGCCGGACATCGCCGGACAGTTGCACCGTCAGGGTCTCGTCGGTCGCCGGATGATTGGCATAGGCATAGCTGGCGTGGCCGAGAGTTTCGACGAAGGCGACGGTGGCCGTGATCGCGTCGCCCGGGCCAGAGAGTGTCCAGTGCTCTGGCCGGACACCCATAAGGATCGGCTGACCGGGGGCAGCCCGGGCCGCCTCGACAGCCACCCGGATCATCTCGCCCGCTGCGGTGCGCACGACCGCGCCGGTGGCCGAGGCCTCGACGACCTCGGCCGGGATCAGGTTCATCTTCGGGCTGCCAATGAAGCCGGCGACGAAGCGGGTGCGGGGGTGTTCGTAGAGCTCCATCGGGGTGCCGACCTGTTCGACCACGCCGCCGTTCAGCACCACGATCCGGTCGGCCAGGGTCATGGCCTCGACCTGGTCGTGAGTGACGTAGATCATCGTCGTCTTCAGCCGCTCGTGCAGCGAAGCGAACTCGTAGCGCATGCGCACGCGCAGCTCCGCGTCGAGGTTCGACAGGGGCTCGTCGAACAGGAAGACCTGGGGCTCGCGCACGATGGCGCGGCCGATGGCGACCCGCTGACGCTGACCGCCGGACAGGGCCTTTGGCTTGCGGTCCAGCAGGTCGGTGATGTTCAGGGTGTCGGCCGCAGCGAGGACGCGCCGTTCGATCTCGGCCTTGTCGGTCTTCGCCAGCGTCAGGCCGAAGGCCATGTTCTGGCGCACGCTCATATGAGGGTACAGGGCGTAGGACTGGAACACCATGGCGATGCCTCGCTCCGACGGGCCGAGCGTGTTGGCCACCCGCCCGCCGATGGAGACCGTGCCCGCATCGGCCTCTTCCAGACCGGCAATGACGCGCAGCAGCGTAGACTTGCCGCAGCCCGACGGCCCGACGAAAACCACGAACTCACCGTCGGCGATGGTCAGGTCGACGCCCTTCAGGACCGGGGTTGCACCGAACGCCTTGCGAATGCCGCTGAGGGCAACCTCGGCCATCGTGTCTCCAGTCCCGGTCGTCTTGTTTCGCCGGAACTGTAAGCGGTTACAGCGGGAGAGCAACTCAATCCGCCCCGTGAAGGCCCGGCGGAAGATTTACCCGTTCGGCTTCTTCTTGCCCTTGAACGGCTTCTTCTCACCTGCCGGCTTGGCGGTTGGCTTGCCGCGGGCGTCCTTGGCAGCCCAGGGACGGTCCCCACCCTTGGGCTTGCCCTTCCACGGCTTGTCTCCCGGCGCGGCTGGAGCAGCATCGGAGGCGGGGGGCCATGGCGCGCGGGTCTTGTCAGAGGCCTCGCGCTTGACCCACGGTTTCTTGCCCGCTGCAGGAGCGGTACCCGCGGTCTCGACCTTGCCGGCCCAGGGCGTGCGTTCGACGGCCTCGTGGGCCTCGCGTTTGACCCACGGCTTCTTCTCGCCCGCCCGGTCATCCTCGCGCTTCACCCAGGGCTTCTTGCCACCTTCGGGGGCATCGCGTTTGACCCAGGCCTTCTTCTCGGCAGCCGGCGTCTCGTCGCGCTTGATCCACGGCTTCTTCTCAAAGGGCGGCCTGTCGGCGCGCGCCGGGCGGTCGCCCTCGGTCTTCTTCGCCCAAGGCTTGCGCTCGGGACGATCACCGGACGGGTCAGCCCCGACCGGGGTCTTGTCCCAGCGGCTTGGGGGCTTTTCCTTGGGACCCGGGGCCACGGCTGCGGACACGGTGACGCCCTCTTCGGTCGAGGCGGCGACGGCGGCCTTGAACTTCGCCTCGGCTTCTTTCGTGATCTCGAACTTGGTCTCGCGATCGAAAATCTTGATCGACCCGATGTCGCGCTTGGTGACGTGGCCGATACGGCAGATGGTCGGCAGCAGCCATTTCGGATCGGCATTCTTGTCGCGACCGATGTTGATGCGGAACCAGGCCATGTCGCCGCCGCGGGCAAAGTCCTGGAACGGCGCGTCGGTCTGGCCCCGGTCGTTCTTGCCGGTCTCCTGCTGACGCTTCATCCGGTCGTCGTCATAGACGTCTTCGGGGGCCGGCAGCTTCTGACGATAGAGACGGATCAGGGAGGCCGCGACCTGTTCGGGCGTGGTCCGCTCCAGCAAGAGGCGGCCCAGCTCAAGTGCCTCCTCGTCCTCGACCGGGGCGGTCAAGGCGGGATCGGCGAGCAGGCGTTCGCGGTCTTTTTCCAGGATCATCTCGGCGGATGGAGGCCCCGACCATTCGGCAACAATGGCGGCCGACTGCAGCATCAGCTCGACCTTGCGGCGCCGGGTGTAGGAGACCAGCAGGACGGACACGCCCTTCTTGCCCGCCCGTCCTGTCCGGCCCGAACGGTGCAGCAGACCGGCCTTGTTGACCGGGATTTCAGCGTGGATGACCAGGCCCAGGTCTGGCAGGTCCAGACCGCGCGCAGCGACATCGGTAGCGACGCAGACGCGGGCGTGACCGTCGCGCAGGGCCTGCAAGGCCTCGGACCGCGCGCTCTGGGTGAGCTCGCCCGACAGGCCGACGACCGAGAAACCACGTTCGCGCAGGCTGGAGGTCAGGTGCTTCACCCGTTCGCGGGTGTTGGCGAACACCAGGGCACCGGGGGCCTCGAAGTACCTGAGCACATTGACGACGCCGAGTTCGATCTCGTTCGGCGCGACCCGGATGGCCTTGTATTCGATGTCGCCGTGAGGGGCGTTGCCGCTGGCGGTGTCGATGCGGACAGCGTCGCGTTGGTAGGTCTTGGCCAGCTGGACGATGTCGCGGGCCAGGGTGGCGGAGAACATCAGGGTGCGGCGCTCGGCCGGTGCGGCGTCCAGGATGAAGGTGAGGTCTTCCTGGAAGCCCATGTCGAGCATCTCGTCGGCCTCATCGAGCACCACGGCGCGGGCTTCGGACAGGTCCAGCGCACCGCGTTCCAGATGGTCGCGCAGGCGGCCGGGGGTGCCGACGACGATGTGCGCCCCGCGCTCGAGCGCCCGACGCTCGACCTTGGGGTCCATGCCGCCGACGCAGGAGACGATCCGCGCACCGGTCTGGGCATAGAGCCACTGCAGTTCGCTGGCGACCTGCTGGGCCAGTTCGCGGGTGGGCGCGATCACCAGCGCCAGCGGGGCGCCGAAATCGGTGAATTTTTCCGCCTCGCCGAGCAGGGTCGGGGCAAGCGCCAGGCCGAAGGCAACGGTCTTGCCCGATCCGGTCTGGGCCGAGACGAGCAGGTCGCGGGGGGCGCCGTCGCCGGCGAGGGCGGCCTCCAGAACGGCCGCCTGAACCGGCGTGGGCTCGGCATAGCCGCGTTCGGACAGGGCGCGGTCGAGCGCGGGATGACTGGCGGGGAAGGGCATGGCGGTTCCGTAAGGCGCCGGGCCCGGATTGGCGAGCGGCGCGAGTCGTTCTGGGCAGGCCGCGCGAGATTTCGCGGGGCGCGGCTTTTGAGCCGCGATCAAGGCCGAATGAGGGTGATGCGGCCAGATCGTGTCGAAATCTGACCCTCGTTCCGCCAAGCCGTGACATCGCTGCGGACTGCGAGCAGTGTCCGACCTCTTTCGGGGGAAAAGTCCAATGCGCAACGTCCTGTTTTTTACGGCGCTTTCCTTGTCGATGGCGGTCGGGCCGATTCTTGCCGGCCCGGCAGCCGCGCAGCAGCGCCTGCCTCCGGGCGCTGCGGTTCAGGGCGATCTGTCACGCGGCGATGGCCAGCTTGATTCGGGCGAGTTCATCGACGTCTATGAGGTTGAAGGCCGGGCCGGAGAGCCGCTGTCGGTGACGATGCGTTCGACCGATTTCGACGCCTATCTGATGATCCACGGGCCTGGTGACTACGCCGAGGAAAACGACGATTTGGGCGTTGACGGCACCAATGCGGCGCTCGACGTCCGGTTGCCCGCCAGCGGGACCTATCGCATCACCGCCACCAGCTATGAGCCCGGCGAAAGCGGGCGCTACAGCCTGAACCTCGGCGGGAGTTCGGGCGGGCGGCCCGAGGCGATTGGCAACGCTCGGGGTCAGATGAATGCGGGCGGCGGAACGCTCCAGCCCGGCCGCACCGCATCCGGTTCCCTGGCCCAGGGGGATCGAAGGCTCCCGGCCGGAGAGTTCATCGACGCCTGGGAACTGCCCGTTCGACGCGGCGAGACCTATGATGTCAGCCTCGAGGCCAGCGAGTTTGACGCCTATCTGATGGTGCGCGGATCTGGCGGCCTAAGCGAGGACAACGACGACGATCCCGGCCAGCGCGGCTCGCGCAACAGCCGCCTGACCTTCACGGCCGCTGCGGATGGCGTCGTGGACATTTCAGCCACGAGCTTCGGCTCCAACGAGACCGGCCGCTATCAGATCACGGCGACACAAGGTGGACGGGGGCCCTTCACGGGGAACGGTCGGCCGCCCCAGCAAACGTATCAGTCCTCCACGCGCCAGGTCGACGGCGTGATCAGCCCCGGCCAGTCTCTCAGTGCCAACCTAGGCGACGGCGACCGGCGGCTGGACAGCGGGGAGTTCATCGACACCTATACTCTTCGGGGTCGGCGGGGGCAGCAGCTGGATCTGAGGCTGACGTCGTCCGACTTTGATCCCTATATCGCCATCACCGGCCCGGGCGGCCTGTCAGAGTTCAACGACGACGATCCCGATGGCGACGGTGGTTTCGACAGCCGCCTGTTCGTGACTCTGCCCGCCGACGGCGAGTACCGCATCACCGCGACCAGCTATGAAGCCGGCGAGGCCGGTGACTACCGGCTGTCGGTCGATCCGGCGAGCGGCCGCGCCTCCCAGGGCCGGCCGCACCAGCAGTCCTACGTCGATGACCGGGGCGATCGCGAAGACGTCCGGGGCGGCATGATCCAGATCGGTGACACTGTAGGCGGCACACTTCAGTCGGGCGACGAGACCCTCGATTCGGGCGAGTTCGTCGACAACTTCACCTTCCGCGGCCAGCGTGGTCAGAGGATCGCGGTGGAACTGACGTCCTCGGCCTTCGACGCCTATATCATCCTGACCACGCCGTCGGGTGAGCAGCTGGACAATGACGACGGCGAGGACGGCACCAACAGTCGGCTTGACACGGTGCTGACGGAGGACGGCGACTATCAGGTGGCGGTGACCTCCTTCGCGTCCGGCGAGACGGGCTCGTACCGGTTCGGCGTCGCACCCAGCCTCGGATCGCCGCGTCAGGCCGCGGTCCAGGGCGGCGCCCGGGTCTTCGCCATCATGGTGGGGATCTCGGAATACGGCGATGTCGCCAGCGATCTTCCGTATACAGATGAAGACGCCGAGAAGCTGGCAGACACGCTCCGGCGCGAAGGTGTGCTCAATGCGTCCAGCGTGGTTCTGACCAATGCCCAGGCGACGGTCGGCGGCGTGCGTCGCGCCTTCCAGTCTGTCGCGGCCCAGGCCGGACCCGAAGACCTGTTCCTGTTCTTCTTCTCGGGCCACGGGAGCCAGACGGACGGGTCGACCAGTGCACTCGAACCGGACGGCCGCACGGAATCGATCGTCCTGACCGACGGGGAGATTACCGATCAGGAGATGGGCCGACTGTTCGCCGGGCTGGACACTCGCCTGTCGCTGCTGGTTCTGGACAGCTGTTTCTCGGGCGGCTTCGCGCGCAACGTCGTGGATCGGCCCGGGGTCATGGGCCTGTTCAGCTCGGAAGAGGATCTGACCAGCGCCGTCGCGGACAAGTTCGAAGCGGGCGGCTATCTGTCCCATTTCCTGCGGACGGGGCTCGCGGGCGATGGCGACGGCAATGGTGACGGAATGGTCACGGCCGGTGAACTGGCCACCTATCTGCGTCGTCAGTTTGTCGCCGAGGTGGAGGGCGTCGAGGCCGAGACCATGGAAGGCCAGCGCAACTACCAGAATCTGGTCATCGACAGGGGCGGGGTGCAGGTTGACGACATCGTCCTGCGGCTCGCGTCCAGCGGGTCATCTGCCGGCGGATTGTAGGCTCCGGCCTACCCACTGGGTGTCCGCTGCCTCAGGCCAACGCGCGCCCGACGTGGCGGCGGGCGACCCGGGCACCGACGGAGGTCAGCAGCTCATAGCTGATCGTCCCGGCGGCCTCTGCGGCCTCGTCCAGCGGGCGGTGCGCCCCGAACACCTCGACCTGGTCGCCGGCCACAATGTCGAGACCCGTCACGTCGATGGTGATGACGTCCATGGAGACGCGCCCCAGCAACGGGCGCAGGGTGCCCGCGACCCAGACCCGACCGGCGGCCGCGTTGCTGCGCAGGACGCCGTCGGCGTAACCCGCCCCGCAGATCGCGATCCGCCGGGGGGTATCGGCAATGAAGCCGCGCGAATAGCCCACGCTCTCGCCGGCCGGAACGGCCCGGACCTGCAGCACTTCGGCGGTCAGCGTGGCCACTGGCTTCAGCCGCCCGTCCGGCCGGCCCTCGGGACCTCCGCCGTAGAGGCAGATTCCGGGACGAACGGCATCAAAGCCGTAGTCCGGTCCGAGGAAACAGCCCCCCGAATTGGCGAAGGATTTCAGCGCGGCCGGGTAACGCGTCGCGACAGCGGCGAAGGCGTCGCGCTGCTGGCGGTTCATGGGCTGGGCCGGATCGTCCGCGCAGGCGAGATGGCTCATGACCAGATCCATGTCGGCAAAGGCCTCCGGGGCGTCCTCGATCCGGAAACCCAGTCGGTTCATACCGGTGTCGATCTGAAGCCCGCAGGCTCCGCCGCCCGCCGTCTGCCAGGCGGTCAGCTGGTCGCCATGGTTGAGGATCGGGCGCAGGTCGGCCGCCTGCAGCATCGCCGCCGCCACACCGACACAGCCGTCGAGAACGTAGATGCGGGGCGAGGGCCCCAGAGCATCACGCAGGGCAAGTCCTTCTGCCAGTCGGGCCACGAAAAATGTCCGGGCCCCCTCCGCCGACAGCCGCAGGGCGATGGGAACCGCGCCCAGACCGTAGGCGTCAGCCTTCACCACCGGATGTGCCGGAACGCCCGTTACGGCCTCCAGCGCATGGAAGTTGTGCGCAAGGGCGTCCAGATCGACAGTCAGTGTGGCGGGCGCGGTCATCGTCGCCTTATGCCGCAAGATCGTTGCAGGAAAAGGAGAAAAGTCGCCCCCACGGCGATCGCGGCCATCCTTGACTTGGGGCACCGCGTGACCGACCTGTGCGCCTCGCTTTCGAGGTTACGCCGTCCATGTCCGTCAAGGTCCGTTTCGCCCCGTCTCCCACCGGCAGGCTGCACGTCGGCAATGTCCGGACCGCCCTCGTCAACTGGATGTTCGCAAAAGGGCAGGGTGGGAGCTTCGTCCTGCGCATTGACGACACCGACCTGGCGCGCTCGACGCCCGAGTTCGAACAGGGAATCGAGAACGACCTGACCTGGCTGGGACTGGTGTGGGACGAGCGTTACAACCAGTCGAAGCGGTTCGACCGGTATCATGACGCGGCCGCGCGGCTGAAGGCGGCAGGAAGGCTGTATCCGGCTTGGGACACGTCCGAGGACCTTGACCGCCGCCGCAAGGTGCAACTGTCGCGCGGTCTGCCACCGATCTACGATCGCGCCGCACTGGCCCTGACAGACGACGAGAAGGCTGTGTTCGAGGCCGAGGGCCGCAAACCTCACTGGCGCTTCAGGCTGGATGGCCGGCGGGTGGCGTGGGAGGACCTGTCGCGGGGCCATGCCGAGGTGGACACCGCCTCGATGTCCGACCCGGTGCTGATCCGCGAGGACGGGCTTTATCTGTATACCCTGCCATCGGTCGTCGACGACATCGACATGAGCATCACCCATGTGATCCGGGGCGAGGATCATACGACCAACACCGGGGCCCAGATCGAAATCTTCGAGGCCCTGATCGCCGCCGGGCTGGGCACCCGCGTTCCGGACTTCGCACATATGCCGCTGCTGGTCGGGGCGGACGGGGCGGCGCTGTCCAAGCGTCTGGGGTCGCTGTCCGTCGCCGAGATGCGGGATCAGGGCTATGAGCCGATCGCCATCACCAGCCATCTGGGCCGGATCGGCACGTCGGATCCGCTGGAGGTCGCCGACAGCATCGAGGCCCTGGGGCAGGGCTTCAGCTTCGACAAGATGGGCCGGTCGCCGGCCCGTTACGACACTGAGGATCTGGACCGGCTGAATGCGCAGGCGCTGCACGCCATGGCCTACGCGGCGGCGAAGACCCGTCTGGCGGTGCTTGATTGCGATCTGGGCGAGGCGTTCTGGAACGGCGTGCGGGCCAACCTGACGAAGTTCGCCGACATTGTCGATCTGGCCCGAATGGTCCGCGGGCCGGTCACCCCGGTGATCGAGGATCCCGCCTTCGCGGCGGCGGCGCTCGCGGCTCTGCCTGAAACGATCGATGCCGACGCCTGGTCGGTCTGGACCAGCGCGGTCAAGGACAGCACCGGGGCCAAGGGCAAGGCCCTGTTCTTGCCGCTGCGCCACATCCTGACCGGCCAGGCGCATGGGCCTGACATGGCGACGATTGTGCCGCTGATCGGCCGCGAGCGGATTGAGAGACGTCTGCGGGGCGAGGTCGCCTGACGCGGGATGCGGGCAGCATGGGCCGCCCGCATCGTATCCATCAGCCGTTGCAGACGGCCAGTTCTGCGGCGTTGAGTGCGACGCCCTGCCACGAGAATTCTGTCACTGCACCCAGACGGGCAACAACGCGACGGCAGGCGCGGGGAGCCGGCTGGCTGTTTCCGCCGGACGCGCTGCACACCTGGGCTTCGCAGCGCCAGTTGGCACCGTCGATAATCATGGCGCGCGCGGGTGCGCGGACGGCGTCGGCGAGGACGGCGCGCGTGGAGGCCGGAGCCTGTGCCACGGCCGGTACGGACGCCAGGGCGGCGCAAAGAGCGAAGATGGGAAGCAGGGCGCGCATGGAAGGCTCCGGTGTTCAGCAGGGCCGAAACTGGCCCGCGAAGTGATCTCCGGCACCGTGCGTTTTTTTTAGCAACTGTCAATCCTGCGTTTCGAAAATGACCGCAGACACTGACTGAGTGACGATCACTTATCGTTGATCATAATTCAAGGCCGGAGCAAAGGCCTCGCCGCCAAGGGCCGCGATTGCGCCCTCGACCGTGTCGCAGACAACCCAGGCCTGGAGGAACGACGGCGGGGTGAACCCGGCCTCCACACTGTGACGCATGAGGGCGAAGAAGGTCTCCCAGAAGCCGTCGACATTCAGGAAGATCACCGGCTTGCCGTGCAGGTCCAGCCGCTTCCACGATAACAGTTCGACGACCTCCTCAAGGGTGCCGATGCCGCCGGGAGCGACGACGAACGCGTCGGACTGGTCATACATGATCTGTTTGCGTTCATGCATCGAGGTCACGACCAGGGTCTCGACCTCGTCGAACAGCCGTTCACGGCTGCGCAGGAAGGCCGGCATGACGCCCAGCACCCGGCCCCCGGCCTTGTGCGCCGCGCGCGCCGCGGCCCCCATCAGGCCCACGCCGCCCCCGCCGTAGACCAGTCGCCAGCCCGCTTTCGCCGATGCAGTCCCGAATTCGGCTGCCGCTTCAGTGTAGCGTGGGTCGGCGGACTCCGAGGAACCGCAGAACAGGCAGACGGACGGACCGTCGAAGGGGGCAATCGGGTCAGGCGACGCGGACATGGTTCCTCGAAAGACAGGAAGAAGGCGACAGGCCGACGTGTGCCGGGCTATCTGGGCCAATAGTCCTATAGCGCCGGAAGACAGGATGAAACGACCGATCGCCCTGGCCCTGATCTGCACTGCTATTGTTGCTCCCGGTGCCTGTCGTGAGCGCCCCGGGCCGGAGATGCAGGTGGCCCCGGAGCCCAGCGACTGGATCATGCCCCCATTGATCGACGCCGTCGCCATTGCGGGCGGCGACCTGATCTTCCGGGGCCAGGCTGCGCCCCTTGGCCGGGTCGCAGTCGACGCCCCCGCCGGTCAGGCGTATGCGGCCGCCGTCGACGCGGCAGGCCGGTTCGAACTTCGAATCCCCCGGCCGGCGCAGGACACCCTGTTCGTGGTCGAAGCCCGGACCGGCCAGGTCTCCTATCCCGCCCCCTATCGGCTGCTGGTCGCTGCGGACCCGGCGGGCCCGACCGCGCTTCTCTCGGTCGGGGCCCCGACGCGACGGCTGGATCCCGGCCCGTCGCTGGATGCGATCGACAGCGACGGTCGCGCCGCTTTCCTTTCCGGCCGCGCGTTGCCCGGAACCGCCGTCGAGGTCGGGCCCGGTCGGGTACCAGGCGTCAGGGTAGCGCCGGATGGTCGCTGGAGTGTCGCAATCCCAGGCACCGGGTCGGCCCCGGTGCGCGTCGGCGGCATCGACTATATACGGCCATCCGGTGCGGCCGGGGCGGAGGGGGCGCTGGAGAGGCTGGGTTCCGGTTGGCGGATACGTTGGTCGGGCCCCGGGGGTTCGCGCCAGACGACATGGTTCCCAGATCGCCAGTAAAAGCCGACACCTTTCGTTAACCGAACCCGGCCTTCGATGGTGTCCTCCTGTTTGAGGACACCTCCAAACACCGAACCTGGCGGCCCGGCCTTGGTGCCGGGCCTTTTTTCAGGCGGCTTTGCCGGCAGCTGTCCAGCCGGTGACGGCCCACAGTCTGCGGAACAGGGTCTCTTCAATCGGCCGGGCAGCTGTTTGAACGGTCCGGTACCCGACACAGGCACCTTGTCGTCCGCGACCGGGTTGCGAAAGGGATTGGAACAGACGGCTGCTCTGCAGGGTCATGATCGTGGAGGATCAGACGATGCTCGCCACGGAGCTCGACCGTGTCCCCGATCACGCCGTCTGCCACCCCTTTTCGATCGCCCATACTGCGAAAGCATAGTCGTGGGCGACTTCCTTCAGATAGTCGAAACGGCCGGAGGCCCCGCCATGGCCGGCCTCCATATTGATCTTGAGCAGCACCGGCTTGCCCGAGGTCGTCGCGGGCCGCAGCTTCGCCACCCATTTCTGGGGCTCCCAGTAGGTGACGCGGGGATCGGACAGGCCTCCGGTCGCCAGGATGGCGGGATAGGCTCTGGGGCCGACCTGGTCGTAGGGGCTGTAGCTCATCATGTAGTCGTAGGCCTCGGGATCCTCGATCGGATTGCCCCATTCGGGCCATTCGGGCGGGGTCAGAGGCAGGCTGGTGTCCGACATGGTGTTGATGACATCCACGAACGGTACCTGTCCGATCACACCGGCCCAGAGTTCCGGCCGCATATTGGCGACGGCCCCCATCAGCAGGCCGCCGGCCGAGCCGCCCTGGGCGACGATATGGCCGGCACGGGCATAGCCGCGCGCAAGCAGGTGGTCGGCCGATGCGGTGAAGTCAGTGAAGGTGTTCTTCTTGCTGAACTTGCGTCCGTCGAGGAACCAGCCCCAGCCCTTGTCCGATCCGCCCCGCACGTGAGCGATGGCGTAGATCCAGCCGCGATCGACCAGCGACAGCCGGCCGGTCGAGAAGCTGGCCGCCATCGGGATGCCGTAGGAGCCATAGCCGTAAAGCAACAGGGGCGCTGAACCGTCGACCGGCGTGGACTTCCGGCGCAGCACGGTGACGGGCACCATCTCGCCATCGGCCGCCGGAGCGTTCAGCCGCTCGACCACATAGTCGGCCGGGTCGTGGCCGGACGGGACCTCCTGCACCTTGCGCAGCGTGGGCGTCCGCGTCGCCAGATCGTAGTCATAGGTCGAGGTCGGCGTGGACGGCGAGTTGTAGCCGTAGCGCATGGTGGTGGTGTCAAACTCCGACGCCCCTGCAAGGCTCAGGGCATAGGCGGGCTCGTCGACAGCGATCTCGTGCTCCACGCCGCCGCGATCACGAATGACGATGGTGGTATTCGCGTCGGCGCGTTCCTGACGCGCGATATAGTCCTTCACCAGGGCCACGCCCTCAATATAACGGCCGGGGGCGTGGGCGACGACGTCACGCCATTCGGACCGGGCCGGCATGCCCGTCGGAGCGGCGACGATCTTGAAGTCGATTGCCGCATCGGCGTTGGTGCGGATGATCCAGCGATTGCCCCAGTGGTCGGCGTCATAGCGCACCGCCGTCTCGCGCGCCGCCAGGACAACAGGCGCGGCCGTCGGGTCCACGCCCGTTATGGCCCAAGCCTCGGACGTCTCCTGATTCTGGGCCGAAATCATGATGAAGGCGTCGTCTGACGTGCGCCCCACGCCGATGAACATGCCCTCGTCCGGCTCTTCATAGACCAGAGTGGTCTCGCCGCCCCGGGCCGGACGGCGGAAGATCTTGTCGGGGCGGCCGTTCTCGTTCCTGTTCGTCCAGAAGATCCAGCGGCTGCAGGGCGAGAAGGTGAAGTTTCCGGTGGCCGACTGGATCGGATCGGCCAGCAGCGCCCCGCTGTTCAGGTCGAGGGTGTGGATCTGGTGAACCTCAGACCCCTGTGCGTCCTCGGCATAGGCGAACAGGGTGTGGTCCGGGCTGTGCTCCGTGGACGAGACCTCTGAATAGGCCTTGCCTTCGGCCAGGACGTTGGCGTCCAGCAGGATCGTCTCGGTCCCGCCGCCGCGCGGCCGGCGACAGAACCGGGGGTGCTGATCGCCGGTGTCGAAGCGGGTGTAGTATTCCAACGGGCCGTCGGGCGAGGGCACCGAACTGTCGTCCTGCTTGATCCTCCCCTTCATCTCCTCGAACATCTGGCCCTGCAGCGGCAGGGTGGAGGCCAGCATGGCCTCGCGATAGGCGTTCTCGGCCTCCAGGTGCTCCCTGACGTCGACCTTGATCAGCGTCGGATCGCGCAGCACGGCCTGCCAGTTGTCGTCCTTCATCCACTGATAGTCGTCGGTGCGGGTCCGGCCCAGCTGATCGATGACGACGGGGATCTTCTTGGCGACGGGGGGCGTGGGCGACATCTGGGCTCCGGAAGGGCGGGCGAGTACGGGGGACGCGGCGGCCGTCAGTGCGGCTGCGGCGGTCGTGACAACGAATTTGCGGCGGTTCATTTTCAAGGATCCCCTTTTAGGCCAGGCGCGCAGCTTGTGCGACCGGGAGGCCCGCCGTCAAATGGGTGCAGTCTGAGGAATCGCGCCGATGTTCCACGCTCCGCCCCCCCAAGATGCGATGCCACCAGTCGTCGCGCCCGTCTGGGACCTGACCGTCGGGCTGATCGAGGCGACGATCCAGCTGGATCAGCCGTCCGGACCGGGTGTCCGTACGGTCGGGACAGGATTTCTGGTCAATGCACCCCGGCCGGACGGCGCACCCCGGGTTGTGCTGGTGACGGCGGCCCATGTGCTGGAGCGGATGGTCGAGCCGCAGGCGCGGATTGGCTGGCGCACGTCGCTGGCGGATGGCAGCTGGCGGTTCGATCCCCAGCCGCTGACGATCCGCGATGACCAGGATGCCCCCCTCTGGACCCGGCATCCGGACCGGGACGTGGCGGTAATGGAGATCCGGGCACCCGACACCTTTGCCCGCGCAGCCATCCCGCTGGGCTGGCTGGCGGACGAGAATGCGTTCGCCGCCTGGCAGGTGGGTCCGGGCGACGAACTGCTCTCGCTGGGGTTCCCCCGGGGCCTGTCGGCGAACCGGGCCGGCTTTCCGATCCTGAGGGTCGGACGCATTGCCTCCTGGCCCCTCTCGCCGGTCAGCGCCTTTCCCACCTTCCTGCTGGATTTTACCGTCTTTCCCGGCAACTCGGGGGGGCCTGTGTTCTGGACGCCCAGCGCGCGCAAGCGGCCGGGCACGATCGAGCCGGAGTATCCCTTTATCGCCGGCCTGCTGAGCCAGGAGGTAAGGGTCAATGACGAGCCGCTGGACATCGGCGTTGTCACCCACGCTGTCTATGTCCGCGAGACGATCAACCTGCTGGACCGCCCAGCCGATTAGGCCCCCAAGGCCTCGCGGGTCATGCGCGACAGCAGGTCACCGCCCTGGCCGACGGCGGCGAGGCGGCTCGAGGCGTGTCCCAGGATGTTGGCCGCATAGACCTCGTAGAGGTCGACCTTTCCCTTGAGCCAGGCCGGGTCGCCCTCGCCGGCATCCAGCCGCGACCTGGCGGCCAGCGCGCCCTTGGCCAGCATCCAGCCGCCGATCACGTCCCCCATCAGCTTCAGATAGGCGTCGGCGGCGGCGAGAACGTCGGCGGCTCCGGCGGGGTCGGCCTTGCGGTCCAGCAGCCAGAGGGTCGCATCCTCGACCGCCCTGATGGCTGTGGCGAACCGTTCGACCGGCTTTCCCGCATAGAGGCTGCCCAGATCCTTCAGCGTGGCCTTCATCTCGGCGATGATGGCTCTGGCCGACGCCCCGCCGTCCTGCGACAGCTTGCGTCCGACCAGATCCATGGCCTGGATGCCGTTGGTGCCCTCATAGATCGGGGCGATCCGCGCGTCGCGATAGAACTGGGCCGCGCCGGTTTCCTCGACAAAGCCCATGCCGCCGTGGATCTGGACGCCCTGAGACGCGATCTCGACCCCGGCGTCCGTGGACCAGGCCTTGGCGATGGGGGTCAGCAGGTCCTCGCGACCCTTCCAGTGGGCACGAAGCTCGTCGGTCGCAGCGTATCGGGCCATGTCGGCTGCCACACCGGTCGACAGGCAGATCGCCCGCGCGGCCTCGATCCGTCCCTTCATGACTGCGAGCGTCCGGCGCACGTCCGGATGGTCAAAGATCGACGCTGCCGCTTCTCCGGTCCAGACCGACCGGCCCTGGCGCCGGTCCAGCGCATAGGCGAGGGCATGCTGGTAAGCGCGTTCGGCGATGCCGACCCCCTCCATGCCGACGCCGACCCGCGCCGCATTCATCATGGTGAACATATGGGCCAGGCCCTCATTCGGCCGCCCGACCAGTTCCGCCGTCGCCCCCTCATAGGCCATGACGCAGGTGGGCGAGGCGTGGATGCCCAGCTTGTGTTCGATCCCCACCGGACGGAATCCGTTGCGGTCGCCCAGCGTGCCGTCCGAGTTCACGAGGAACTTGTTGGCCAGGAACAGGCTGATCCCCTTGGGGCCGGCCGGCGCATCGGGCAGGCGGGCCAGCACCATGTGGACGATGTTGTCGGTGGCGTCGTGGTCGCCCCAGGTGATGTAGATCTTCTGGCCCGTCAG
Source organism: Caulobacterales bacterium (assembly GCA_038250335.1). Classification (GTDB taxonomy): domain Bacteria; phylum Pseudomonadota; class Alphaproteobacteria; order Caulobacterales; family Caulobacteraceae; genus Brevundimonas. The sequence continues at coordinate 6,402 of JBBSCK010000004.1, read as the reverse complement.
ACTCCAGGTCCCGTCGCCGTTCGGCGTGGCGGTCGAGGTCAGGGCCCCGAGGTCCGATCCCGCCTGCGGTTCGGTCAGGCACATGGCCCCGGTCCATTCGCCCGAGACCATGCGCGGCAGATAGGCGGTCTTCTGGTGCTCCGTCCCGTGCGCCTCGATCGCCTCGATGGCGGCGAGGGACAGCATCGGACACAGGCCGAACGCCATGTTGGCGGCATGAACCGTTTCATAGGCCGCCAGTTCCAGCGCCTTGGGCAGGGCCTGACCGCCGGCCGAGGCGGGCGCGGCCAGCCCGGTCCAGCCGCCTGCCGCAAACTGGCGATAGGCGTCGGCGAACCCGGGCGCGGCGGTCACGGCGCCGTTGGCGTATCGGGAACCGGCCAGGTCGCCGGGGCGGTTGAGGGGGGCCAGCACGCCCTCCGAAAACTGACCCGCAGCCTCCAGTACGGCCATGAGGACGTCGCCGTCATAGTCCGGGAAGGCCCCGGTGGCGGCGAGGGCGTCGATGCCGGCGACGGAGGTCAGGCTGAAGGCCAGGTCGCGAACGGGAGCGCGATAGGTCATGGCGGCGTATCCTCGAACAATGCCGGAGCCATTGATCGCTCCGTTCCTGCGCTTCATGCGACGATGCCGCCACGGCAGGCAAGGGATGGCTTGGCGTCTGGCCTCGGGTGCGCCAAGCTGTCCATCCGAATTCTTTGGAGAGCGTGGGCATGGCCGAGCTACGAAACCGCTATTCGACTGTGTCTCTGATCTTTCACTGGGGGCTGGCCCTTCTGGTGTTGACCCAGGTTCTGTTGATCACAGCGTATGAGGCGAACGAGGGTCAGCCGACGGCGCGCCAGTTCATTGGGCTCCACAAGGAAATTGGCCTGACGATCCTGGTCTTGACCCTCGCCCGGATCGGGTGGCGGATCGCCAACCCGGCGCTGCCCCTGCCGGCCGGGACTCCAGGCTGGCAGAAGATCGCCGCCCGCACGACGCATGTGCTGTTCTATGTCCTGCTGATCGGCCTGCCTCTGGGCGGCTGGGCGGCGTCGAGCGCAGCGGGTCGGGACATTTCCTGGTTCGGCCTGTTCAACTGGCCGCTGCTGCCCCTGCCGCAAAGCCGCGAGCTGGCGGGGACGTTCATGGATCTTCACGGGCTGGGCGCCAAGGCGATGTATGTGCTGCTGGCGCTGCACGTCGGGGCGGCGCTGAAGCACCACTTCCTCGATCGCGACAATGTTCTGCACCGGATGATCCCGTGGATCCCGCGGCGCCCGTAGGATGCCCCGGAACCTGACTGTGGCCCTCGTCCTTGCCGCCGGACTGCTTGCAGACGGCAGCCAGGCTGAGGTCCGGCCATGGCTCGTGGTGCCATCCGAATCGCTCATCAGTCTGAGGGTCGAGTCGCTTCTGGGAAGCCGCACCGGGCGGTTTGAACGCTGGACCGGCGATATCCGGTTCGATCCGGAGGCCCCGGGCGCGGCGGAGATCGGGATCGAGGTCGGGGTTGCATCGCTCCGGATGGACGACGCCCTCCTGACGCGAACAGCCGTCGGCCCCGCCTTTCTTGACAGCGGCCGGCATCCCCGGGCCGATTTTCGCCTGACCGGGCTGGATCCCGTCGGCGGTGATCGTTTCACGGCGCGCGCCGATATCACCATGAAGGGCGTGACCCGTTCGGTCGTCTTTCCCGTCACCTTGCGCAGCGATGGCCGCACGGCGCAGATGGCTGGCGGTTTTGCGCTGGACCGGGCGGCTTTCGGCATAGGAACGGGCGGACCGTGGAACGTACTGATCGGCAGACAGGTGAGAGTGGACGTGGTGCTGGCGACGCGCCCGGCGGGCTGAGCGCTGTGGATGCCGCCGTCGCCGCGCTACGGTCCGGAGCGCTGGCGCTCCTGCCGACCGAAACGGTCTATGGCCTGGCCGCCGATGCCGGGAACCCCGGAGCCGTCGCCGCGATTTTCGAGGCCAAGGGACGGCCCCGGTTCAATCCGCTGATCGCCCACGTCGCAAACCTTGAGGCGGCGGCGCGGATTGCCGGGCTGGACGGTCCGGGCCGAACGCTGGCCGAGGCCTTCTGGCCGGGGCCCCTGACACTGGTCGCACCCTGCCGCGATACCGGGGCGGTGTGTGATCTGGCGCGCGCCGGGCTGGACAGTGTTGCGGTGCGGGTGCCGGGTCATCCTCTGGCGCAGGCCGTGCTGCAGGCCTTCGGCCACCCCGTGGTCGCCCCCTCGGCCAACCGGTCCGGCCGCCCCAGTCCCACGACCTTCGCCGACGCGATGGAGGAGACCGGTGCGTCGGCCGCCGCTGCCCTGGATGGCGGGCCCTGCGCGGTCGGGGTTGAAAGCACGGTCGTGTCGGTGCTGGACGGCTGCATCGCCCTGCTGCGGCCCGGTGCCGTGACCCGGGATCAGATCGAGGCCCTGATCGGCCCGCTGGCCGCGAGCGATCAGGGCCACCGCTCCCCCGGCCGCCTGACCACACACTATGCCCCGGACGCGCCGCTCCGCATCGAAGCGAACGGCGTTCGTCCGGGCGAAATCCTGCTCGGCTTCGGCCCCGGCATCGGCGACCCCCGCTGGAGCCTGAGCGTGGCCGGTGACCCGCGCGAGGCCGCCGCGAACCTGTTCCGGCTGCTGCGGGAAGCGGATCGCGAACACCCGGTGGGGATCGCCGTCTCGCCCGTGCCGATGGCCGGGCTGGGCGAGGCGATCAACGACAGGCTGCGGCGAGCAGCGGGTTTCGTGGGGTAGTCTACGGCCGAAATCCTCCGAGGAGATTGGCTGACCTGTCGGCCTATTGCGCGGTCCAGCCGCCGTCGATGGAGAAGGCCGCCCCGTTGGCCGAGGCCCCGAGGTCCGAGATCAGATACAGGAACAGGCCCGCCAGCTGGTCGGTGGTGACGAACTGTTTGGTCGGCTGGGCCTCGAGGATCACGTCGGTGATGACCTTTTCCTTCGAGATGCCGCGCGCCTTGGCCTGATCGGCGATCTGCGACTGCACCAGCGGCGTCTCGACATAGCCGGGGCAGATGGCGTTGCAGGTGATGTTGTCGCGCGCGACTTCCAGAGCGACCGTCTTGGTGAAGCCAAGGACGCCGTGTTTGGCGGCGACATAGGCCGACTTGAACGGGCTGGCGACCAGGCCGTGGGCCGACGCGATATTGACGATCCGGCCGCGCCCCTGCGCCTTCATGATCGGGATCGCCGCGCGAGTGGCATAGAAAGCCGACGACAGGTTGATGGCAATGATCTGTTCCCACTTGTCCGAGGGGAATTTCTCCACCGCCTCGACGTGCTGGACGCCGGCGTTGTTGACCAGGATGTCGACCCGGCCCAGCTGGTGCCGGCCGAAGGCCACCATGTCGGCGACCTCGTCGCCCTTCAGCATATTGGCGGCGTGATAGCGGACGCGGACCCCGCAGCTGGCCTCCAGCTCGGCGCGGGTGCGCTCGATCTCGGATGGATCGCCCAGACCGTTCAGCACGACGTCGCCCCCGCGCGACGCGACCGCGCGGGCCAGGGCCAGTCCGATGCCCGAGGTCGATCCGGAGATAACCGCCACCTGACCCTTCAGGTCATTGGGATCGCGATAGACGGGGCGCTCGGTCTGCTCACCATCCTTCTTGCCGGGCCACTGGAACATGCGTTTCGTCCACTCTCGTTTCGCGCCGCTCCGCAGGGTTGTAAGGAATGCGGCGCGGTCTCTGTTTGCGGGCGACCCTAGCGGCTCGCCCCTGCGAAGGCGACACGCCGATCAGGAATTTCGCGATCGGGTGAATATCCAGTCCGTCTCGGTCGAAGCCGCGCTCTGAAACCGATAGTCGTCCTGATCGAAGGCCTTCAGGTCGGCGGCTGTCTCGATCCGCGCGTCAATGGCGAACCGGGCCATGGTGCCGCGGGCCTTCTTGGCGAAGAACGAGATGATGCGGCTTTCGCCATCTTTCTCTTCGCGAAAATGCGGCGTCACCACGGGCAGGGTCAGGGCCCGGGCATCGACGGCGCCGAAATACTCCTGGCTGGCCAAGTTGACGAGGGTGCGGTCGGCGTGACCCTCGGCATCGGCGTTGAGTTGCTTCGAAATCCGGTCACCCCAGAAATCATAGAGGCTGCTCCCGCGCCGCGTCTTGAGCCGGGTCCCCATTTCGAGCCGGTAGGGCTGGATCCGGTCCAGCGGACGCAGAAGTCCATACAGCCCCGACAGGATCCGCAGCCGATCCTGGGCGAAGGCGAGCGCGGACGCATCAAGGGTCCGGGCCTCAAGGCCCTGATAGACGTCCCCGGCGAAGGCGAAGGCGGCCTGGACGCCCGCGTCGACCGCAGCTGGATCAATGGCCTGAAACCGCTCGCGGTTCAGTTGGGCAAGGTCCTCGGAAATGCCCATCAGTCGGCGCAGGTCTGCCCGCGTCTGGCGTTTCGCCGTGCGCACAAGGCTCGCCATGTCGTCGGCGAGACGGGGCAGGGTCGCCGGTGCGTCCGGCGGCGGTTCGGAAAAGTCCAGCCGTTTGGCCGGAGACAGCACGATCAGCAAGGGTGGGGCGCTCCGTTCGTCAGCCCGGCTCCTTAGGCCTGTTCGGTGACGGATTGAAGCGGGTCGATGGTCTCAGAACAGGACAGCGGGGTTCATGATCCGCTTCGGGTCGATGGCCCGCCGGATGCCCTGCATCGTCTCGATCTCCAGCGGGGTCTTGTAGCGGCGCGCCTCGTCGGTCTTGAGGCGGCCCAGTCCGTGTTCGGCCGAGATCGACCCCTCATAACGGGCCACGATGTCGTGAACGACCTGCGATCCCGCCTCCCACCGGTCGAGGAAGGCCTTGAGATCTGCGCCCGGCGGACACAGGACGTCATAGTGCATGTTGCCGTCGCCGACGTGGCCGAAGGCGCTGACGCGCGCGCCCGGCTGGAACCGTTCGACGGCAGCCGTCGCCTCGTCGAGGAAGGCGGCGATCCTCGAAACCGGCACCGATACATCATGCTTCCAGCCGCCCCCCTCGGGCTTCTGGGCGGCGGACTGCTCCTCGCGCAGCTTCCAGAAGTCGCGCACCTGGGTCTGGTTCTGGGCGATCGCGGCGTCGGTGATCAGGTCTTTCTCGAAGGCGGCGGTCAGGATCCGCTCCATCCCCGCCTCTGCGGCCCCGGGCTCGCCCGAGGTCAGTTCGATCAGGACATACCAGGGCGGCACACTGTCCAGCGGTTCGCGCACCCCGGTGATGTGTCGCAGGGCGAACTCCACGCCAATCCGCTTCATCAACTCGAACGCCTCGACGCCCCCGCCGGTCTCGGCCTTGGCCCGGGCCAGAAGCTGGATGGCCGAATGCGCGCTGGCCAGACCGACCACGGCTGTGGCGCGGCTGCGCATGATTGGAAACAGCTTCAGCGTCGCGGCCGTGACCACGCCCAGTGTGCCTTCGGCTCCGATCAGCAGCTGTTTCAGGTCGTAGCCTGTGTTGTCCTTGCGCAGGCGTTTCAGCCCCTCGAACACGCGCCCGTCGGGCATGACGGCCTCAATCCCGAGAACCAGATCGCGCATCATGCCGTAGCGCAGCACGGCGGTGCCGCCGGCGTTGGTCGAGATGACGCCGCCGATGGTCGCCGTGCCTTCGGCGGCAAGGCTGAGCGGAAAGAACCGGTCCGCTTTTGTCGCCAGCTGCTGGGCCTCCAGCAGGGTCACGCCGGCCTCCAGCGTCATGGCGTCATCCAGCGGCGTCACGTCGCGAACCGTGCGCAGGCGACGCGTGGACAACAGGACCTCGCCAAAGGGGATCTGGCCGCCGACGAGGCCGGTGTCGCCGCCCTGGGGCACGATCGCGACGCCATGGCGGGCGCAGATCTCGACGGTGCTGGCGACCTCTGCCGTCGTGCCCGGCTTCAGCATGATCGGGGTGTGACCGGCCCAGCGGTTGCGCCATTCGGTCAGCCACGGCGCGATTTCGGCGGGATCCTCGGTCCAGCCGGAGGGGCCGAGCGCGGCCTTCAGTTCGGACAGGGCGAGGGGCGAGGGGAGGGCCATGGCCTGTTGTCTCAAAGCGCCGCCGTTCACGCCACCCAAAAGCGTCCTCCGGCGCTAATGTGCCGCCATGACCGAATCTCTGATGCTTCCCGTGCCGGCCGTCGGCGTGGTCTGTCTGCGCGGCGATGAGGTGCTGCTGATCCGGCGGGGGACGCCGCCGCGTCTCGGGGAATGGAGCCTGCCCGGTGGGCGAATTCAGCCGGGGGAACGTGCGGTTGACGCCGCCCTCCGCGAGTTGCGCGAAGAGACCGGCGTCGAGGCCCGGCTGACGGGGCTGATCGATGTGGTCGACGGCCTCTTTCCCGAGGCGGGCCTGCACTATGTGCTGATCGACTATGCCGCCGAGTGGCTGGCGGGTGAGCCGGCCGCGGGGGACGACGCGGCCGAGGCTCAATTCAT
>JBBSCK010000003.1:0-47862 GCA_038250335.1 Caulobacterales bacterium | reverse complement strand
CTCGAGGTCGCAGCCCCAGCTTTCATCGGCCAGGGGGATCGGGTCGCGCGCGCCCATGAACTGGTCCGACCCACCCTGATACATCAGGGGATCGGTCCAGAAGCTGGCGGGCATCTCGGCCCCGCGGGCCCGGCGCACGAGCTCGACATGGTTCACATAGGCCGATCCGTCCGCCCACTGATAGGCGCGCGGGAGGGGGGCGGCGGCGTCGCGTTCGTGAAAGCGTCCGCGCGGCACGGCTTCATGGTCGAGGCTCTCGGCCAGGGCGCGCAGCCGGGGCTCGCAGGCGTCCCAGTCATCCAGCGCCGCCTGCAGGGTGGGGGCAATCAGAAAGGCGTCGGTGAACCAGTTCAGGTCCGAGGAGACGACCACGAGGCGGCCGTCACGACCATGTTTGAGCGAGGCGAGTTTCATGGCGCGAGGGTTAGGCGGTTTTCTGTGTCGTGGGAACGGTTAGTGGCGATCATCAGACATGATGGCCGGTCGGCTTCAGGCCTGCTGTCGGCGGACGTTTCGAAAGGGCCTGGCGAGCCGCCTTGAGTTCTCCAGTGCGGGCTGTGGCATCCAGCCAGTGATCGTGGAACTTGCGGACGGCCCTGGACAGGGCCTCGATCTGTTCCGGGCCGGTCATGCTCTGGGGTTCGGTCTTCTCCCCGCTCTTGGCCGGTCCAGAAGTCTTGCCGTGGCCGCCCGGGCAGTCGGGTTTGTGCGAGCCGGCGCAACCGCAGTCAGCAGACTGAGCGATCGGAAGGCCGCCAATATAGACCTGATTGACGGTCACCGGCCCGGTGACCGGCGCACGGGCGCAGGTGCAGGCCTCGGGCTTGCCGCAACCACAGGAGCCATGGATGGGCCCGTGGGACGGTGCGGCGGGTTTGGCTTCTCCCTTCCTTTCGCCCTTCAGCGCATCGTCGAGCGCCGTCAGCGATGGGTTCAGGCCCTTGGCGACTTCCAGAACGGGGCCAAGCAGGCGGGTCACGAGGTCGCGTAGCGCCTGGGCCCTGCCCTTCAGGTCGTTGGATGAGGCCGCCATGGCCGCCGCGGAGGCGGCCAGGATGGCCCTGTGGATCTCTTCGGCCACACGGTCAGTGTCGCCCGCCTGATCCGCGTGCCGTCGACCGAGGACATACATCCCTGCGGCGATGGCCAGGATCAGCAGGATCAGCATGGTCGCAAGGAGGGGCGGAAGCCCGAGGAACAGGGGGTCGTCGACGCGGACATAGGCCTGGCTGGGGCTGCTGAAATCCGACGGATACATGGCAGGTCCTTCTTTGGCCTCGACGCCGGGCGATCATGGCGGCGCGTCCGCGCTTGGCAATCAAAAAGGTTAACGCCGGTCTCTGAAGGTTGTGGGTGGCTCAGCCCGGCGGCGCGAGCAGGGCACGGGCCTCGGCCCCTTCGCGGGCGGCGGCGTCGCGCACCTCGATCTCGACCACGATCGCGCCGGCCGGGTCATGGGCCCACAGATAGCGACGCGCGACCTCTACCGTCCGCCCCGACGGGGCGAACCCCTCGAAACTGTCACCCCAGGGGGTGATCCGCTTCAGTTCGGGCCAGGTCAGGGCGCAGGCGGCGGTCAGTTCCTCCTCGGCCATCCGGGTCAGTTCGTCGGGCGGGATTACAGCCATCGGCGCACCTTGCGCAGGTACTGGTCATAGGCGGGGCCGAACCGGGCCTGAAGATAGCGCTCCTCGCGCCGGATCACGAACCGGTCCACGACCAGCAGGCAGGAGATCAGCAGGATCACGGCCAACGGGCTGTCCAGACCGACCGCCAGCGCCAGATAGGTGATGGCGAACCCGAGATAGATCGGGTTGCGGCTGAAGGCGTAGACGCCCGTCGTGACCAGGGCGGTGGAGGGTTTCCACGGCTGAACCGCGGTTCTTGCCCGGCGAAACAGCCCGGCCGCCCAGGCCTCGATCCCGAGGCCGGTCACAATGCCGGCGACTGCCACACCGCGCCGGACCGCGTCGGGCAGGCCAAGGGCCGGCTCGCCGATCCACTGGCCGAGCCCCCAGCCGAGGCCGAGAAAGCCGAGGAAGATCAGCGGCGGCGGTGCGATGACGCCCGGGATGTCGCGTCCGGTCATCTCAGCTCGCCCGTGTAAGATCGGGAGACGCGGTCACAGGCCGGCTTCGTCGCCATAGATGGCGACCGTCGCCGGCGCTGCAGAGCTGACGGCCCCGCGGTACATGCCCGAGGTGGTGATGGCGAAGGCGGGGCGTCCCCGGGTGTCCATGACGATCACGCCGCCGGATCCGCCCAGCGCCAGGGCGTCGTCGACTTCGGCCTGGGCTGCGGCCTGGCCCGTCGCGCCCGCCGCGATCCGGGCGCAGATGTCGCGGGCCACCGAGGCCCGGATGTAGAACTCGCCGTCACCGGTCGCGGAAACCGCGCAGCCGTCGCGATTGGAGGCATAAGTGCCGGCCCCGATCACCGGCACGTCCCCGACCCGTCCCCAGCGTTTGGCGGTCATGCCGCCGGTCGAGGTGCCGGCCGCGAGGACGCCGGACTGATCCAGGGCTACGGCCCCCACGGTGCCGAACTTGCGCTCGTTCAGGGGCGGCGCGGGCTCCATCGAGGCCATGCCGTCGGCCGGAGCGGCGGGCGCTCCGGCGGGCCGCGCGGGGATGGGCAGGTTCTGCGTCCGCAAGGCCCGCTCCAGCCCCTGCCAGCGCCGTTCGCTGAAGAAGAAGGACGGATCGACCTGTTCGAGTCCCACCGAGGCCGCGAACGTGTCCGCCCCTTCGCCGATCAGCATGACGTGGGGCGACTGTTCCATCACGGCGCGGGCGGCGGCGATCGGGTGGCGGGTCGTGGTCAGGCCTGCGACGGCACCCGCCGTCAGGTCCGAGCCGTTCATGACCGCCGCGTCCAGTTCGTTGCGGCCGGCCGCAGTGAAGACCGCGCCCCGGCCCGCGTTGAACAGGGTATCTTCCTCCATCAGCTGGATCGCCGCCTGGACCGCGTCCATGGCGGCCCCGCCGCTCGCCAGCACCGCCTTGCCCGCCTCAAGCGCCCGGGTCAGGGCCGCGCGATACGCCGCGTCCTGTGCCGGAGACAGGTCGGCGCGCTCGATCACCCCCGCGCCGCCATGGATGGCGAAGGACCAGGTCGGGGCCTCCTGTGCCAAGGCGGGGCTGGCGAGGGCAAGGCAGGCGATGAAGGCGGCGACGGGGGCGTGGTTCATTCCGGGCTCCAGACGGGTGTCAGGGCGTCACCGTGCACCGGGGCAAGGTGCGACGTCCAGACCCGACGACCGGACGAAAAACAGTGTCCGGATCGTCCGGATTGTCCGGCGAGGTCCGGGGACGAGACGGCTACAAGGGGCTGTATAGCGCGCCGCGACGGCAGAATCGGTCGTAGGGTCGCCGGACCGCGTCAGGGCTCGCGCCTGTGATGCGACCATTTCCAGACACGGTAGCCGATGATCGGCGCAAAGCCGCCGATCAGCGCGGCCGCCAGCACCGTCCAGAACCCGCCACCGAGACCGTACTGACCGACCAGCCCGCCCACGACCGCTGCCGCGAGCGGGCCCAGAAAGGGCAACCAGTGTGGTGGCGCGATCTTAATGGGCGTCGACCTTGATGACGCCGCGACGGATCTGGTCCAGCTCGATGGAATCGAACAGGGCCTGGAAATTGCCGTTGCCGAAGCCCTCGTTGCCCTTCCTCTGGATGATCTCGAAGAAGATCGGGCCGAAGGTGTCCTGGGTGAAGATCTGCAACAGCAGGCCTTCCTCGTCCGACCCATCGATCAGGATGCGGTTCTCGCGCATCCGCTCTACGTCATGGCCGTGGTTGGGCAGACGTTTGTCGATCAGTTCGAAATAGGTCTCGATCGTGTCCTGGAAGACGACGCCGCGTTCGCGCATCGTCTCGACGGTGGCAAAGATGTCGTCGGTGGCCAGGGCGATATGCTGGATGCCCTCGCCGTTGTAGCGGCGCAGGAACTCCTCGATCTGGGAGCTGTCGTCCTGGCTCTCGTTCAGGGGAATGCGGATGGCCCGGTCTGGCGCGATCATGGCCTGAGAGAACAGGCCCGTCGCCTTGCCCTTGATGTCGAAATATTTTTGCTCCTCGAACGCGAAGACGTCCCCGTAGAAGCCCGACCAGGTCCGCATCTGGCCGCGTTTGACGTTGTGGGTCAGGTGATCGAGCATGTGGAGGCCGACGTTGTTCTTGCGCTCGGCTTCTTCCCAGCCCTCGATCTCGTCCCAGGCGTCGTACAAGGACCCGGCCTCGCCATAGGCGTCGATCAGATAGAGCAGGGACCCGCCAATGCCGCGCAGCACATAGGCCCCCTCGCCCAGGGCCCCGCCGTCGTGCATTCCGGCCGAATGGGCACCGCGCGCGATGGCACTGTCATAGGCCGCCTTCGCATCGGCGACACGGAAGGCCATGCCGTTGGCCGAAGGGCCGTGGTCGCGCGCGAACTCTCCGGCGTGGCCGGCCGGGGTCGCGTGAACCAGGAAGGTGATGTCGCCCTGCTTCATGCGGACGACGCCGTTCATGGGATTCACGTGCGTCTGAACGAAGCCCATGACCTCGATCTGCCGGATCATGGCCTGGGGATCGGGGCCGGTGAATTCGACGAACTCGAAGCCGTCGACGCCCAGAGGGTTCTCGGCGGCGGCGGCGGCGGGGGATAGGGCGGGGGTGCGGGCGGTCAGGTCGTCCATGAGCGTCTCCTGAAGGATGCGGGACCGGTCATTCCCTGATGTCGGGGTCCGGTCGATTGGCGCGGAACCTAGTGGCCTCGCCGCCACAAGCCAACCCGCCGTCGCGCAGGCGTGAACCGGCGCTCGCCTCCGTCCACGGATTTGGCTAGGGGCTTGGCATGAGCGACACCGCCAACCGCTATACTGATGATCCGCGCCAGGGCTTCATCGCACTGGTCGCTGGACTGGCCGAGGCGTCCGGGCCGGACGGGCTGACCCTCCGTGAGATCCGCGACCGGCTGGACGAGCGGGCGTTCGGGCTGATGATCCTGATCCTGTCCATTCCCTGCCTCGTCCCGGCCCTCTATGGCGTGCCGCAGCTCGTGGGCATCCCCATCCTGCTGCTGGCCGGGCAGTTGCTGGTGGGGCGCGAGGAACCCTGGCTGCCGGAAGCGGCGCTGCGCCGCCGGGTGTCCAAGGCCATGCTCGACCGGATGGCCGATTTCGCCGTCAAACGGATGGGCTGGTTCGAACGGCTGTCGCGGCCCCGGTTGACGATCTTCACCCAGGGGATTGCCGAACAGGCGGCTGCGGCCTTCATGATCCTGGCCACCCTCACGATCGTTCTGCCCATGACCAATACGGTGCCGTCGGTGGCCCTGGCGCTTCTGTCCGTCGGCCTGATCCAGCGCGACGGTCTGTTCGTGGCGGCCGGTGCGGCGGTGGCGACCGGCTGGGCAACGGCCCTGCTGGCCGTCGGGATCGGCTTCATCGTCGGCGCGGGCTGGGCCGTCGGACTGATGGCGCGCTTCACCGGGTGACCGGGATGGCGCGTCGCCCCGGCCCCCGCTAAGAACGGGGGTATGAGCGCCTATCGCCTGCTGACCCGATGGTGGACCGCCTTCGCCCTGGCGATCTCGCTGGCGCTGCTCGGCGCGGCCCATGCGTTCGAACGGTTCGCGGATCTCGCCCCGTGCAACCTGTGTCTGCGCCAGCGCGAGGTATTCTGGGGCGCGGTCGCCATCGCGATTGTGGCGACCCTCTGGACTGTGATCAGCCAGGCCCGGCGCGGGACACCACGGATCGCCGCCTTCCTGCTGTTCGTCGTGTTCGCGACAGGGGCTGTCACGGCCGGCTACCACGCGGGCGGCGAACTGAAGTGGTGGGCCCTGCCGGCCCTGTGCGCCGGCGGTGGCGACGCCGCCGATCTCGAGGCCCTCACGTCGCTGGCGCTGGGGGTCGGTCCGGTGCAGCGGGTCGTGATGTGCGACGCGGTGACGTGGAGCTTCCTGGGTCTGTCCATGGCAGGATGGAACACCCTGATCTCGGCTGCGCTTGCCGTATTCAGCCTGATCGCCGCCAAGAGACCCAAGGATGCCCGCGCACCCCGCAACTGACACGCCCCGCTTCCCGCTCCCGAGGCCCGGGCGCGGCGCGACCCGCGCTCGGCTGGCCGAGATCCTGCGGGTGGATCATGCCGGTGAGTTCGGCGCGGTGCGCATCTATGAGGCCCAGCGGGCCGTTTTCGAGGGCGTGCGCGGCAAGGAAGCCATCGCCGCCGACATGGCTGGAATGCAGGCGGGCGAAGAGGTCCACAAGGCGCGTTTCGACGCCCTGCTGAACGAACACCGCGTGCGCCCGACGGTCCTGCTGCCCGCCTGGGCGATGGCGGCGACCGGGCTGGGCGTCGTCACCGCCCTGATGGGCGAGAAAGCCGCCCATGCCTGCACCGAGGCGGTCGAGAGCGTGATCGAGCAACACTACGCCGACCAGATCGCGGAGCTGAAGGATCGCGAGCCGGCCCTGGCCGCCGAACTGTCCCGCTTCCGCGAGGAAGAGCTTGATCATCATGACCATGCGATCGAGCACGGCAGCCGCGACGCCCCGGGTTACCGACTGCTCAGCGCGGTGATCAAGGCCGGCTGCAAGGTGGCGATCAAGGTCAGCGAACGGGTCTAGCCGCCTTTTCCCTCCCTCTCGGGGGAAGGTGGCTGAACGAATTGAAGCCGGGGGGGGCGGCCAGGCAGGACCGCCATGGCCGGGGTCCGCACAGCCTTGCCATCCCCACCCCGCCGATGCCGCGCTGACGCTCTCCCTCCCCCGAGGGGGAGGGAGAGCGTCAGCGCGGCTCCGTCACATCAAACGCCAGCAGCAAGGTCTTCTGCAGCGGGTTGGCGTTGTCGTCGCTGAGCAGATAGAGCCGCGTTCCCGTCGGTGTGGCCACGGCCGCGATGCCCTCGAAGTTGTCCACTGATGCAGGCGGGCGCAACTGGATCAGCGGCTCTGACATTATGCCGTTTGCCGACAGCCGTCGCACCCGAACGCGCATGTCCAGCGGCGGGCTGTAAAACCGCTCGGTGACGAACCAGCCGTCGCCCGCCGGGTCGCGGTCGGCCCCGGTGAAGCGATAGCCGTCGGCCGGGACCAGGGTCGACAGGCCCAACGTCACGCAGGTCGCCTCGCACAGCCAGACACCGCCCCCTTCCGCGAGCGCCAGCCATCCGGCCGAAAGGGCGGCCGCCAGCCCCTCCAGTCCCTCGTTCTCGGGCAGGTCGACGGCCGGGGAGGCGACGGCGACGGGCCGGGCGTTTGCACCGGTCCCATAGGACCAGATCCTGTGATCGCGCTCGAAACTGACCAGCACCCGCCCGTCGGGCAGCAGCGCCAGCCCCTCGGCGTCGGCATTGGCCTTGGGCGTCAGGACGCCGCCGTCCGGTCCGGTCAGCGGGCGGCTGATGGCACTGTCGGCCCCGGCCAGCCGGCCGTTGCGGTCCAGCCGCACGGTAAATCGGATCAGGTCGCCGAAGTCGCTGACCACCCAGGCCCGGGGGTCAGCGGACGGAGTGGCCTCGATCTTCAGGTCCGAAAGGCCATGCAGTCCCGGTCCGCGCAGGACCAGACCGCCGGCGTAGCGAACGCCGGGGGCCAGGGTCGCCCCGCCGAGACCCAGCGGCACAGCCCGTGCCTCGATCCGGATCGCATGGTCGGGGCTGGCGACCGGACCTGGCGTGGCGGTGGCGACCGCCGCGCAGGCCGCTGCCCCCATCAGCGCGGCTGCCCCCAGACCCCGGAGAAGCGCGCGGATCATGCCGCGCGTTTCAGTCGCCGCCCGGCCCGCCTGCCGGTGTCCTTGGGCGCGTTCTGGAACAGCTCGGCCAGTTTCTCGATCATCACGCCGCCCAGCTGTTCGACATCGACGATGGTGACGGCGCGGCGGTACCAGCGGGTCACGTCGTGGCCGATGCCGATGGCGATCAGCTCGACCGGGCTCTGGGTCTCGATCCGCTCGATCACCTGACGCAGGTGTTTGTCCAGATAGAGGGCCGCGTTGGCACTCTGGGTCGAATCATCGACCGGCGACCCGTCGGAGATGACCATCAGGATCTGGCGCGCCTCGGGCCGGGCCATCAGCCGGTCGTGCGCCCAGGTCAGGGCCTCGCCGTCGATGTTCTCCTTGAGCAGACCTTCGCGCATCATCAGGCCGAGGTTCTTCCTGGACCGGCGCCAAGGCTGGTCTGCGGACTTGTAGATGATGTGGCGCAGGTCGTTGAGCCGGCCGGGCGTCGCCGGCTTGCCCGCCGTGATCCAGGCTTCGCGTGCCTGTCCGCCCTTCCAGGCGCGGGTGGTGAAGCCGAGGATCTCGACCTTTACGCCGCACCGCTCCAGCGTGCGGGCCAGGATGTCGGCGCAGACCGCCGCCACCATGATCGGGCGGCCGCGCATGGAGCCGGAGTTGTCAAGCAACAGGGTCACGACGGTGTCGCGGAACGGGCTCTCGCTTTCGGCCTTGAAGCTGAGCGGACTGGTCGGGTCTGTGATGATCCGGGTCAGCCGGGCGGTGTCCAGCATGCCTTCCTCGAGATCAAAGGCCCAGCTGCGGTTCTGCTGGGCCATCAGGCGGCGCTGCAGCTTGTTGGCCAGCCGGGCGACGACGCTGGACAGGATGGTCAATTGCTGGTCGAGCAGGCTGCGCAGCCGTTCCAGCTCCATCGGGTCGCACAGGTCGGCGGCGTCGATGACCTCATCATAAGCGGTGGTGAAGACGCGATAGACGTCGATCGCCCGGCCGTCGTCAGCGTTCTCCTGACGGTTCGGAAGCGCGCCCTCGGCCACGTCGGGGCCGTCATCGGCGGCGTCGCCGTCGCGTTCGGCGGGCGATCCGTCGGGGCGGCCGTCGCGATCCTGTTCGGAGGAGGGGTCCTCCGAGGCACCGTCCATTGACTGGCCGCCCTCGCCCCCGCCCTCGTCCTGCTCGTCTTCCTGATCGTCGGAGGCCTCGGGTTCCTGTGGCGGGGGTTCGTCCTCGCCCGGATCGTCATTGGCCTCGTCGCCGCGACCGTCGCCAGGGTCGAGATCCAGCGCCCGCAGCACATCCTTCATCGCCGCACCGAAGGCCTGCTGGTTGCCGGCGGTCCCGGCCAGCCGGTCGAGCGCGTCGTGTGCCTTGGCCTCGAGGTCATCGCGCACCAGATCCAGCATGGCCCCGGCGCCGTCGGGAGCGCGCTGGCCCGTCACCCGTTCGCGCAGCAGCAGGGCCACGGCCTCGGCCACCGGCACGCGGGCCGGTTCGGAGACCCGCAGCGCACCTGTCTTCTCCAGCCGCGCCAGCAGGGCGGCGTTCATATTGGCGCGGACGCCGGCGAGCGCGGTCGATCCATGGGCCTCGATGCGGGCCTGTTCGACCGCCTCGAAGACCTCGGCGGCGCGGCTGTCCAGCGGGCGGAGTGCGGCGTGGACGGCCGCGTCGTGGTTGGCCAGGCGCAGGGCCAGCCGGTCGGCCTGGCCCCGGATGGTGGCGCTGTCGGTGGCCGAGGGATTGCGCGGCGGATGGGGCAGGGTCAGGACCCCGGCGGTCAGCCGGGGGCCTTCGGTACCGAACACGACCTCAAGCTCGGACTGCTCCGCCAGGGCGCGGGCCGCATGGGCCAGAGCGCGCTTGAAGACCTCGGCAGGGGTGTCGGCGGGGGGCATGGCGGCTAGTTAGGCGGTCGCGGCGGGGGAGGCCAGAGGACACATTCTCTTCTGGCTCCCCCCTCGGGGGCGGGCAACGCGCGAAGCAAGCAGGTGGGGGCGGCAAGGTGAGGCTGCGCAGGTCGGAGTCCGGGTTGCCTGTCCCCGAGGGGGAGGGAGACGAGGTTCAGAGCTCCGCGCCCGTGGTCCGCATGATCTCGGCCCGCAGCTCCGGAAGGCCCGCGCCCTTTTCCGCCGAGGTCACGGCCACCGCAGGAAAGGCCGCCGGTCGTTTGGAGATGGCTTTCAGGGTCTCCTCGGCCACGGTGACCCGTTCGTGCGCCTTGATCTTGTCGGCCTTGGTCAGGACGATGTGGTAGCTGACGGCAGCAAGGTCCAGCGCGTCCAGGGCCTCCTTGTCGACGGATTTGAGCCCATGGCGGGCGTCGATCAGCAGATAGACCCGCTTCAGCGTGACGCGGCCCCGCAGATAGTCGCGGCCCAGGTTCTGGAACTGGCGCACGGTGGATTTCGAGGCCTTGGCCCAGCCGTAGCCGGGCAGGTCGACCAGCCGCATCTTGCCGTCGAGGTCGAAGAAATTGACCTCGCGCGTGCGGCCCGGCTCATTGGAGGCCCGGGCCAGCTTGTGCATCCCGACGAGGCCATTGATCAGGCTGGACTTGCCGACATTGGAGCGGCCGGCGAAGGCGACCTCGGGCAGGTTCGGCTCGGGCAGTTGCTCGATCTTGGCGGCACCCATGACGAAGGTCGCGGGCCGCGCGAACAGCACCCGCGCGGCCTCGATCTCCTCGTCCGAATAATCCGTCAAGCCGATGCCTTCTTGAAGCGCCCGATGAAGTCGTCGATCGGGTTCTCGGCCCCGAAACGGTTCATGATGAAATACTGCTGGGCGATCGACAGGATGTTGTTCCACGCCCAGTAGACCAGGAGGCCTGCCGGGAAGACGGCCATGATGAAGGTGAACAGCAGCGGCAGGAACATGAAGATCTGACGCTGGATCGGATCGGTGGCGGGCGGGTTCATCGCCGTCTGCAGCCACATGGTGAAGCCGTAGAAGATCGCCAGCACGCTGAGACCGAGGGTGAAGGCCCCACCGGCCCCGCCACCCAGCAGGCCGCCGATCAGGGGTGCCGACGCCGGATCCCAGGGGATCAGGCCGAACAGGTTCCAGATATTGGTCGGGTCAGGCGCTGACAGGTCGCGGATCCAGCCGAAGAAGGGCGCGTGGCGCATCTCGATGGTGACGAACAGCACCTTGTAGAGGGCGTAGAAGACCGGGATCTGGACCAGAATGGGCAGGCAACCCGCCAGCGGATTGATTTTCTCTTTCTGGTACAACTCCATCGTGGCCTTCTGCTGGGCCGGCGGGTCGTCCTTGTGCTGTTCCTTGATTTTTTCCATCAGCGGCTGGAGCTTGCGCATCTTGGACAGGCTCTCGTAGCTCTTGTTGGCCAGCGGGAACATGACCAGCTTTATGGTCAGCGTCAGCAGCAGGATGGCGACACCGAAGTTGCCGACGAGCCCGTAGAAGAACTCGACCAGCAGGAAGATCGGGCGCGTCAGGAAGAACAAAAAGCCCCAGTCGATCGCATAGATGAAGCGGGGCAGGTCGTACTGTTTCTCGTAGGCCGAGAGGATCTCGTTGCGCTTGGCACCCGCGAACAGGTGCTGGACCTCGGTGATCTGGCGGCCGGGGTTGATCGTCCGGGCCTCGCCCAGAATGCGGGCCTCGTGAATATTGTAGGTCGCAGCGTCGGTGACCCGGAACTCGGCCTGGATCGTCTCGGTCTGGGGCGGGATCAGGGCCGCCATCCAGTATTTGTCGGTCATGCCTAGCCAGCCGCCGGTGGACTCGAACTGTTCGCGCGGCTTCTTGGCCCAGTCGCCGTATTTCAGCTGGGTCGTGGTGTAGCTGTCGTCCTTGGAGAAGGTGCCGATGCCGCCCTCATGCAGGATCTGGGTCTTGCCCAGTACCGGCGGCACGCCCTGGCGCTCGATCCGGCCATAGGGGGCGATGGTGATCGGGGCGGTGCCCATGTTGGCGACCGTGTCGGTCACGGTGAACATGTACTGGGCATCGACGGCCAGCAACCGTGTGAAGCGCAGGCCCTGGCCGTTGTCCCAGGTCAGGGTGACCGGCATCTGGGGCGTCAGGGTCGATCCGGACGTCAGCCGCCAGACGGTATTTGGTCCCGGGACGCCGCCGGGGACATTGGGTCCGGTCCAGCCGAACTGGGCGAAATAGGCGTGCTCCATGCCCTGCGGCCGGAACAGCTCCTCGTACGGCGACGTCGGGTCGATCGTCTGGCGGTAGTTTTTCAGGAACAGGTCGTCGATGCGCCCGCCCTGTAGCGACAGCGACCCCTGCAGGGTCGGTGTCGACACCGGGATGCGCGCCACCGTCCCCAGGGCCTGGGTCCGGTCCGCGATGAAGGTCGCCACCGGCACTGCATTGGGGGCATCCTCAGCGCCGGCGACGGCGGGCACACCCGCTGTCTGTTCGGCCGCTGCCAGCTGCGCCAGCCGGCGCTGCTCGGTCTGGGGGCCGGTGACGAAGATCGTGTACAGGATCAGGATCGCCAGCGTGCACACGATGAAGATCACCGTATTGCGCGTGTTCTCGGTCTTCATGCGGGTCCGCTGTCCTGATGGGGCGTGTCGGAGGAGATAGGGACGGTCGAGGCCGGGCCCGGTGCGGGCCGGTCTGCCGGGGTCGCGAGCCTTGTAAGCGCCGATTTCACATCGTCAAGCAAACGCTCCCACGGGCGGTCGGCCGTGCCCTGGCGTGCGATGAAGACATAGTCGCTTCCGGGCACGCCGAAGTCGGGGACCAGGGCCCGTGCGGCCTGCCGCAGCCGACGCTTGCAGCGGTTGCGCACCACGGCTCCGCCGACCTTGCGCGTGGCGGTAAAGCCGATGCGCATCGTCGCATCCCCGTCGGCACGCTCGAGGCGCTGCACGACCACCGCCCCCCGGGCGAGCGAAATGCCCTTTGCGGCCGCCAGAAACTGGGGCCGCGAGGTCAGGCGATGGAGTGTGGGGGTCTGGCTTGTCATTCCGCTCATCCCGTTCAAGGCCGGGATCCAGTTCTGTTGCCAGAACACTGTGGGCGGGAGGCCTCCAACCGTCGTGTCATCCGCCCTGCCACTGAAAGCACTGGATCCCGGCTTTCGCCGGGATGAGCGGATGCAGGAGGCTTACGCCGTCAGGCGCTTGCGGCCCTTGGCGCGACGCCGCGCAACGATCTTCTGTCCGTTCTTGGTGGCCATCCGCGAACGGAAGCCGTGTCGGCGCTTGCGCACGAGTCGCGACGGCTGATAGGTCCGCTTCACGGTCAGCTCCAGGGGCTATGGGTGGCGCGGAGAACGAATGCGTCCTCTGCGGGAAGGGCGGGCGTATAAGGGGGGCAGCTTCGGCTGTCAACGTCGGGAGCCGTCTTCCGGCTTCCCGAAACCGGCCTGAAAGCGTTGGGAAGACGATGGATCGCGTCAAACGGTTTCTGCCCCTTCTGCTGCTTGCCGCCATGATCGCGCTGATCTTTGGCATGGGCTGGAACCGCTATCTGTCTCTGGACACCCTGCGCGACCACGGGGACGCGCTGCGCGCTTTTACGGCCCGGAACTATTTGCTGGCCCTGCTGGCCCTGATGACGGTCTTCGCCATCCTGACGGCCAGCGTGGTGCCGGGTGTCTTCTTCGTGACCATCACCGCCGGCTATCTGTTCGGCCCATGGGTCGGTGGTGTCTCGACCTCGATCGCCGCCACCGTCGGTGCCCTGATCGTCTATGCCGTCGCCCGGTCGGCCCTGGGCGACGATCTGCGCAGAAGGGCCGATCGCGACCGGGGCGCGCTCCAGAAGATCTGCCGGACGATTGATCGCGACACCTTCTGGTACGTGCTGGCCTCGCGGCTGGCGGTCGTGGTGCCCTTCCACATGATCAATGTGGCGGCCGGAGTCATGTCGGTGCGGCTGCTTCCTTATACCATCGCCACGGTGATCGGCCTGCTGCCCGCCCACATCATCTATTGCTGGATCGGGGCGCGGTTGAACGCCCTTCTGGCTGCGGATCCGAACCCGGAAATTCCCGCCCTGTTCGCCCAGTTCTGGGGGCCCATGGCCGGGGTCTTCGGCCTGGCCGTGGTCCTTCCGCTGGTCCTGAGGTGGACCCAGTCGCGCCTGCAGCGGGGTGCTACGTCGTGAGACCCCCGCGCGTCGATCCCGCTGACCGGTTCGGTCGCCTGCGCACCCGGCTGCGCCTTCCGGCCGGCTGGCGCGAACGCCTGGGGCCCCCGGCCCCGGACGGCCTGTCGTCGCAGCTGCTGATCCTGACGGCGGCGTTCACCCTGGTGGTCCAGGCGCTGATCCTGGGACCCAACGCCGCCACCTTCCAGGAGACCTGGCTGCTGGACCGGCTGCAGGCGGCTGAACTGGCCTCCGTGGGGGTCGAGGCCCTGCCCTACAACGCCGTCGACGACGACACGGCCGAACAGTTGCTGCGCATCGGCGGCGTGTCGGCGGTGGCGATCAGCGATCAGGGCGTGATGCGCCAGCTGCTCCAGGCCCCCAACCTGCCGCGCGCGCCCGACTTCATCGACCTGCGCGGCCGCAGCGCCGGTGCGCGGCTGCTGGACCCGGTCCGCACGCTTCTGGGGCACGCGGACCGATCGATCCGCGTCCGCGCGGCACCGCGCTATCGCTCCGGTGACTTCATCGATGTGGTGGCCCCGGCCCAGCCGCTGAAGGCCGAGCTGCGGGCCTTCCTGCTGAACAGTCTGCTGGTCTCGCTGCTGATCTCGGTCGTGGCGGGGGGGCTTTTGTATGCGGGCCTGGCCTTTCTGGTCCTGCGGCCGCTGCGCCGGGTTACCCGCTCGATCGAGAACTTCGCCGCCGACCCCCAGGCCCCGGCCCCCGAACCGTCGAACCGCAATGACGAGATCGGCCGGGTCGAACGCGAGCTGGGCCGGATGCAGGACGAGGTGCGCACCTCCCTGCGCTCCCGTGCGCGGCTGGTGGCGCTGGGCCAGGCGGTAGCCAAGATCAACCACGACCTGCGCAATATGCTGACCTCGGCCCAGATGGCGTCCGAGCGGCTGGCCTCCTCCGCCGATCCCCAGGTGGCCAAGGCCCTGCCGCGGCTGGAGCGGGCCCTCGGCCGTGCTGCGGCGCTCGCCCGCAATGTGCTGGACTACGGCCGGTCCGAGGAGCCCGCACCGGTGCTGGACCGGTTCGCCCTGGCCCCCGCCGCCGCCGCCGCCGGCGAGGACGCGGGGCTGGAGGCCACCGGTGTCCGTCTGGCCCGCTCCATTCCGTCGCGCTTCACCGTGAACGCCGACGCCGACCAGTTGCACCGGATCCTGGTCAATCTGATGCGAAACGCGCGTCAGGCCATCGAGGCCGATACCACCCGGACGCCCCCGCGCCGGGGCGCAGCCCTGGGCTCGGTCAGGGTTGAGTCCGAGGCGCGCGACGGCTGGTGCGTCATCCGGATCGTCGACGACGGCCCCGGCATTCCGCCGCGTCTGTCGGAACGCCTCTTCGAGCCCTTCGTCAGCGGCGGGGGATCGGACGGCACGGGTCTGGGCCTGACCATCTCGCGCGAACTGGCGGCCAACCACGGTGGAGACCTGCGGCTGGTCGAGACCGGGCCGCAAGGCACGATCTTTGAGCTCAGGCTGCCGCTGTAGGGGGGCGGGCCGCCTATTGCATCCGGGCCACGCCCTCGCGCCGGTCGTCGGCCCCGCCGTCCCAGTGATCGCCGCGCCACAGGCCGCCGTGCAACCCCGAATTCTCGGACGTGTTGGGGGCCAGTGTGATGCCGCTGGCGGTCAGGCCTGCCGCCAGCGTCGGCCCGAACCGGGCGGTGTCGGCCCCGAAGCCCGGACCCTTGGCGACAAGATTGGGCAGGTCGAATGCGGCCTGGACCGGCAGGCCCCAGACCAGGATGGCGATCAGGGCCTTGGCATTATAGGCGAGAATGGACGGCCCGCCGGGCGAGCCCAGGGCCCCGACCAGACGCCCCTCCCGATCCAGGATGATGACCGGGGCCATGGACGAACGCGGCCGCTTGCCCGCCGCCACCGCGTTGGCCGCCTGACCCCCGTTGGTCCGGATCGGGTTGAACGAGAAGTCGGTCAGCTGGTTGTTCAGGAAGAAGCCCGCCGCCATCCGGCCCGAGCCGAAGATGCTCTCGACCGTGGTCGTCATGGACACGGCGTTGCCCGTCGCATCGACCACGACAAAATGGGACGTGCCTGCAGCCTCTGCCGTGGCATCGCCCGCCCTGAACACCCCGCCCGGCGGGACGCCCGCCGCCGCCGCGCCCGTCAGCCCGGGGGCGAGCGCCGCTCGCTCGGCGACATAGCCGGGGTCCAGTAGGCCCGCCACCGGCACGCCGACGAAGGCCGGATCGCCGACATAGCGGTCACGGTCCGCGTACATCAGTCGCTGCAGCTGGGCGAACATGGCCCAGGCGGCGGGGCTGGTCTCACCCTCCGCCAGGGCCGCAGCGGCCTCCGGCGTGTCCGCCATGGCCAGAAGCTGCAACACAGCCACCCCGCTGGACGGCGGCGGCGGGACACAGACGATATAGACCCGGAAGGGCCGGCACAGGGCCTCGCGCTCGATCGCGCGATAGGCGGCCAGGTCGGCCAGGGTCAGGGCACCGGGCCGGGGCCCGGACTGGACGGTTTCAACGATGGCCTCTGCGACCGGGCCGCTGCGCAGCGCCTCGATCCCGTCGCGCGCCAGCGCCTCCAGGGTCATGGCGTAGGCGGGGTTTTGCAGCACATCGCCGGCGACGTAGCGTGCCCCGTCCGGCTTGGTGAAATAGGCCTCGGCCCAGCGCGTCCGGGCCTGGCCCCGGGTCAGGGCGATCATGCCCGCCAGTCGCGGGCTGACCACGAAGCCGTCGCGGGCCAGTCGCCCGGCGTCGTCGAACAGCTCGGCCCAGGGCAGGACCCCGTGCCGGTCCTGCGCCATCGCCAGGGCCGCGACCGCGCCCGGCACCCCGGTCGAGCGGCCGCTCAGCACGGCGTCGAAATAGGACAGGGGCGCGCCGTTCTCGTAGAACAGTTCGGGCGTCGCGCCCGCCGGTGCCGTCTCGCGGCCGTCGTAGGTGATGACCTCGCGCGTTTCGGCGTCATAGACCATCAGGAAGGCCCCGCCTCCGAGGCCGGACGACTGGGGCTCGACCAGGCCCAGCACCGCCTGGACAGCGACCGCAGCGTCCACGGCCGAACCGCCGCGCCGCAGCACCGCCAGCCCGGCCTCGACCGCGATCGGATTGGCCGCCGCCACGAACGGCCCGCGCGCAGGTCTCGCCGCAGTATCAACGGTGTTCACGCCTTCAGCAGCGGCCGGCCGGCCGGGCAGGCCCTGGCAGGCGACGAGGGACAGGGCGACGGCGGCGGCGAGGAGCGGACGGAACGGGAACTGTGTCATTGGCGACCCGGAAAACGCTGACGCAGGCAGGCGTCCCGACCGACCTAGGCCCGGTCGCCGCACTCGCCAAGTCCCCCCGGCAGTCGCCCCTCGAAAACCGGGTTGCGCCGGCCGGGATCACCCGCTAGATACCCGCCCTCGCCGTAAAGGCCTGTGCGCGCCCGTAGCTCAGCTGGATAGAGCATCAGACTACGAATCTGAGGGTCGGACGTTCGAATCGTTCCGGGCGCGCCATTTTTATTTATATTCCATAGGCCTGACCACTTCCGTTCGGTGCGTTCCCGTCTGCATGCCGGCGACGGCGACGGCGACGGCTAACCCGTGTCCGGGTACCGCCCTGCTTCGTCCCGACCTTTTGTTGCGTCCGTCCCTTTTGAGAAAACGGGCACCGCCATGAGAGCCGGGTGGCTGGAGAGATCCGGCGGCGTTTGAGGGGCCCGGACGACGAGCCCGTCGCCCCCTCGACGCTCCATGGATTCCAGTTTATTGGTGTTGCCGTCTCCATAACGGATGCTGATGGTATGGCGGACCGCCTGGTCAATCTCGACCTCGATCTGCTGCGCGCCTTCGTGGCCGTGGTTGAAACGGCGAGTTTCACCCGCGCTGCAGCGATGCTGGGTCGAACCCAGCCCGCCGTCAGCCTGCAGATCCGCCGGCTCGAGGACCAGCTTCGTTCGCCGCTGCTGGATCGCGGCACCCGGGGCGTCACCCTGACGACCGAAGGGGCGGCCCTGTTGCCGGACGCCCGCAGACTGTTGAGACTGAACGACGAAATCGTCTCGACCCTGGGCGAAGGTGATCTTGAGGGTGAGGTGCGGTTCGGCGCGCCGGAAGACATTGCGACCATGCATCTTCCGCAAATCCTCGGGGCCTTCGCGCGCAGTCACCCGCGCATCAGTCTGGCTGTGACCTGCGATTATACCCCCAACCTGCTCGAGCAGATGTCGCGCGGAATGCTGGACCTGGCGCTGATCAAGCGCGAACCCGTCGGTCCCGAACTGGGGGTCCGGGTCTGGAGAGAGCCGCTGGTGTGGGTGGCGCTGGACGCCTCGATCCTCAAGCTGTCGCCCCTCCCGTTGATCATCGCCCCCGCCCCCGAGATCTATCGCAAGCGGGCCATGCGCGCGCTGCAGGCGGCGGGGATTGAATTCCGGGCGGCCTTCACCTCGCCCAGTTTCGCCGGGCAGATGGCGGCGCTTCGAGCCGGTCTCGGGGTCGGGGTCGTGCCGGCCGCGATGGCACCGCGAGACCTGGCCGTGCTGGGCAGTCCGCTGCCCCGGCTCAGTGACAGCGAGATCGCCCTGGTGTCCTCGCGCGGTCGGGGCGGACCAGCCGGGCTGCTGGCCCAGGAAGTGCTGCGGGCGCTGGAACGCCGGCCGCCACCGTCATAACGGTTCCTTATGGCACCCATCATGGCTTCTGATTGGCGTGATGGGTCGGAGGCGGGCATCCTCATCTTGCGGACCGGGCCCCTCTGACGATCGCTTGCGATTGTGATGTCGGACCGCATCGAGCGTGCTCGGTGCCGGGTCCCCTCCAGTTCTCCTGTCCCGGCCCGGGCACGCTCCCCGCCCCCGGAGGAGCCGCAGTGGTCACGCGTGACTTCATCGAACGCCTTGACGGTCAACACGCACTGTCGGACGCCGCGCCGCCGCAGGAAACCCGTCGCCCGGAACCGGATTGCCGGGGTCCCGTCAGGCTCGGGATGCGAAAGCTGCAGGTGAAGGACCGGC
Organism: Caulobacterales bacterium; assembly: GCA_038250335.1. Taxonomy (GTDB): domain Bacteria; phylum Pseudomonadota; class Alphaproteobacteria; order Caulobacterales; family Caulobacteraceae; genus Brevundimonas. Next base: position 29,057 of record JBBSCK010000003.1, on the reverse strand, counting down.
TCCGCGCGCGGGAGGTGAAGTCGGCCACCGAACACCTTCAGGGGTGAGCCCGGATCTGACCTGTCCGCCCCAAGGCCCGTCATCGAGTTCGACCCCCTTGCCCCGCCGGCGCTACAGTATGCGTTGACGCCACGGGCAGATGCCGTCATTGACGCCTCCTCCACGGGTCCGGGCCCCTCTGGCAGCCGAGGCGTCGGCTGCGATGTCGGATCCCCGCATGGATGGCGCAACGCGGCGCCTGTTTCTTTATTCAGGGGTGCGGGATGCTTGAGTCCCTTCCGTTTCTGGCTGCAACCTATGCCAGCCAGCCGATCTGGCTGTGGATAGCCTTTCTGGCCTTCATCGGCTTCCTGCTGTGGATCGACCTTGGGGTCGTGAACAACAAGGACGGGGTGGTCTCGGCCAGGAAGTCGGCCGCGATGTGGGCGTCGTTCGCATCCCTCGCGATCGCGTTCGGGGCCTATGTATACTTCATCTACGAGCCCGACCCGACCTACTATATGAGTCCGGACAATCTGAATCAGCAAGCCGTTCTACAGTATTTTACGGGTTATCTCCTCGAAACCGCGCTGGCATTTGACAATATATTTGTCATAGGGATGATTTTTACATTTTTCGCGGTCCCCCGCGAGTATCAGCACCGTGTACTGTTCTGGGGCATAATCGGGGCGATCGTGTTCCGGGCGATCTTCATCTCGCTCGGTGCGGCGATCGTCAACGAGTTCACCTGGGTGCTCTTCATCTTCGCCGCCTTCCTGATCTTCACGGGCTGGAAGATGATTTTCGGCGGCGATCACGAGATGGATCTGCACCAGAATCCGGTGCTGAAGTTCCTGAAGAAGCGTCTTCGCGTCACGGATACAATCGAGAACCACAACTTCTTTGTGAAACGACCCGATCCCAAGGGCGCGGGTCGGCTTGTGTTGTTCGCGACCCCGCTGTTCCTCGCCCTGATCATGGTCGAGGTGGTGGACATCATCTTCGCGGTCGATTCCGTGCCGGCAATCTTCGCGGTCACCAAGGACCCCTTCATCGTCTACACGTCCAACATCTTTGCGATCCTGGGCCTGCGCTCGATGTATTTCATGCTCGCGGAGGCGGTCGCCCGCTTCAAGTATCTGAAATACGGGCTGTCGCTGGTGCTGGTGCTGATCGGTGTCAAGATCATCTGGAACTTCGGTCTCTACAAGGCGTGGAAGGATATGACCGGTGAGCCGCTGGTGCCCTACCTTGAGCCCCAATGGTCGCTCATTGCGACGCTCCTCCTGATCGGCGGGTCCATGCTCTATTCCTGGATCCGGACCCATGAAGGCAAGGACGGGCAAGGTAAGGGAAACGGGCTGCGGTGACGGGTCGACCGGCCCCTCAAGCCGGCACAGCCGGCTTGAGGCCTCCGCCGTTCGGGCCGATAGAGCGATCATGACCGATCCGACCTCCACCGCCGACATGACCTATGCCCGCTATCTGGATCTGGACCGGCTGCTGTCGGCCCAGTTGCCGATGAGCGACCAGCATGACGAGATGCTGTTCGTCATCATCCACCAGGCCAAGGAGCTGTGGCTCAAACAGATCCTGCACGAGGTCGCCCTGGCCCAGCGGCTGGTGCGCTCGGGTGATCTGGTCCCGGCCTACAAGAGCCTCGCCCGTGTCAGTCGCATCCAGGCGGTGATGACCCAGAGCTGGGACATTCTGGCCACGATGACGCCGGCCGACTATCTGCGGTTCCGAAGCGTTCTGGGCTCCAGTTCCGGCTTTCAGAGCGACCAGTTCCGCCGGCTTGAGACCATGTTGGGCCTGAAGGACGCCAAGTTTTTGGCCTTTCAGAAGGACCGTCCCGAAGCCCATGCGGCCCTGTCCGCCGCCTTGGCCGCTCCCAGCCTGTACGACGACGCCCTGGCGCAATTGGCCGTCGCCGGCCTGCCGGTCCCGGCCGAGGTTCTGGAGCGCGACGTCAGCCAGCCGTACGTGCCGTCAGAGGGGGTCGAAGCGGCCTGGCTGGAGGTCTATCGCGACACCGACCGCTGGTGGCCGCTTTACCAGCTGGCGGAAAAATTGGTGGATCTGGACGACGCCCTCGTCACCTGGCGCCATAAACATGTGGTCACGGTGGAACGCATCATCGGTCGCCGACGCGGGACCGGCGGCACGGACGGCGTGGCCTATCTGTCGTCCACGCTGGAGCGTCGGTGCTTTCCGGAACTGTGGTCACTGCGGACGCGGCTCTAGATACCTGTCGAGCGGAGCGAACTGTCCGTCGTCAGTCCTCGTCCATATATCCCAGCAGGGCCAAGGCACCGACGGCGGTCAGCACGCCCAGCGCGAAGGCCGCGACAATGGACCCGGTGGCGACGGCGGTGGAGACGGTCACCGGCCGGGCTTCATACCATTCGACGATGTCGGCTTCGTCGTCGGATTGCTCGTCGTAGTAGACGTCTTCGGCTTGCATGGCGGGGCTCCTCGGGGTTCGGTCCATCAAACCCGCGCCGAGCGTAGCGGTTCCCGGTCAGCCGTGACAGGGCCGCGACCATGGGCTAGAGGCGGGCACTTCCATCCGACGCGGTTGCGCCAAGGCGGCGCGCCGCCGCGTCGCGATCAGTCTCGCCTTTCAAGAGTGCACAATGGCCGGCCATTCCAAGTTCAAGAACATTATGCACCGCAAGGGGCGCGCCGACGCCGTACGCTCCAAACTGTTCTCGAAGCTGTCGCGCGACATCACGGTAGCGGCCAAATCGGGCATGCCAGATGTGGCGCTGAACCCGCGGCTGCGTCTGGCGGTCAACAACGCCAAGGCCGAGAGCCTGCCCAAGGATGTGATCCAGCGGGCGATCAACAAGGCAGCGGGCGGCGACGTCGATACGATGGAAGAGATCCGCTACGAGGGCCGGGGGCCGGGCGGGGTCGGCATCATCGTCGAGGCCCTGACCGACAACAGGAACCGGGCCAACTCCAACATCCGCGTGGCCTTCACCAAGAACGGCGGAGCGCTGGGCGAGATGAACTCGGTCGCCTTCATGTGGGACCGGGTCGGCAAGATCACCTACCCGGCCGAGGCGGGCACCGAGGACGCCGTGATGGAGGCCGCGATCGAGGCGGGTGCCCAGGATGTCGAAAGCGACCTGGTGAAGCCCGACATCTATGAGGACGCGCCCGGCCATACGATCTGGACCGGCTTCGAGGACCTGAACGAGGTGGCCGAGGCCATGTCCAAGATCCTGGGCGACGCCCGCTCCACCGCCATCGTGTGGAAGCCCCAGACCGAGGTTCCGGTGACCGGCGACGCGGTCGGCGCGTTGATGCGGCTTCTGGATGCCCTTGACGCCGAGGATGACGTGTCCTCGGTCTATTCCAATGAGGACATCTCCGACGAGGAAATGGCGAGGTTCGCGGGCTAGGGTTTGGTCTGATCCGCGCAGGGCCGGTCAGAAGTCCAGGTCCGTATAGTGCGGGGCGGGGGCCAGGCCCTGGAACCGGTCGGCCAGCAGGGGCCGGAAACAGGGCCGCGACTTGATCTTCATGTACCAGGTCTTCAGCCCCGGCCAGGACGCCCAGGCGATCTCGCCGAAATAATCCAGCGTTGACAGGTGGGCTGCAGCCACGATGTCGGCCTGTGACAGGCGACGACCGGCCAGCCAGTCCCGCTGGCCGAGCAAGGCGTCGAGGATGGCGAGGTGGTGCTTTAGCGCCTCGCGTCCCTCCCGGAGCGCGCGGGCCTCGGGCGGGCCGAGACGCAGCAGCGGCTTCTCCATCCGCTCATGCAGCAAAACGGCGTTGACCTCGTCGGTGAAACGACGGTCGAACCAGACAATCAGGCGGCGAACCTCGGCGCGCTCGACGGCATCGGACGGCATCAGCAGGGGCGTCTTCTGCGCATCCTCGATCCAGCCGAGGATGGCCGGTGCCTCGCACAGGGTCAGGGCCGGGGGGGCCTCGACCTGCAGGACGGGGGGCATGCCGGAGGGGTTCAGGGCACCGACCGGGCAATCGGCCTCCCACGGCCGGACCAGAACCTCGGTCCAGTCGATGCGCGCTTCGCCGAGCGCCAGACGCGCGGCGCGCGACCCCGGATCGAAGGGGAAGTGGAACAGGACGTTCGCCGACATGGCGGTGTCCTGCACCGGTCGGCGTTAAGGTCCCGTTGACGCTGACGACGCTGACGACGCTGACGACGCGAGGTCGCGCGGGTCGGCATGAATCAGGACGTCGGCACCGGGGAAGGCCGTGCGCACTCGTCCCTCGGCCGCGACCACGATCTCATGGGCCGCCTCGAACGACAGGCTGCGATCAAGGTCGATGTGCATCTGGGCGATCAGCCGGGTTCCGGACCTGCGTGTGCGCAGCTGGTGGACGCCGGCGACGCGCGGATCGGACAGGATGGCGGTCGTCAGGGCGACGCGGTCGCCGTCGGAGGCCTCACGGTCCAGCAGCTGATCACCGGCCCCTTTGAGAACGCCGAAAGCACCCCAGAACAGCCACACGGCGACGACAAGGCCGGCCGCCGCGTCCAGGCCGGGGGCGGCCAGGAAAGCCCCGGACACGACACCGATCAGGACCACCACGCTGGACGCCAGATCGGCGGCGTAGTGGGCGCGGTCGGCAGCGACGGCCATGGAGCCCGAGGCCCTGAGCGCCCGGGTCTGGAACCAGACCAGGCCGGCGGTCAGGGCGATCGAGACCAGAACCACGCCGACCGCCCAGGACCCGCCGACGACCGGACGGGGATCGAAGATCCGCTGCAGCGCCTCCCAGCCGATGAACACAGCCGAGGCGAACACCAGTCCGGCCTGGACCAGGGCCGCCATGGCCTCGGCCTTTCCATGGCCGTGGCGATGGGTGTGATCCTCGGGCCGGGCGGCCCAGCGCACGGCGTAGAAGGTGGTCAGGGAGGCGATCAGGTCCAGGGTCGAATCCGCCAGCGAGGCCAGGATCGAGACCGAACCCGAAGCCCCCAGCGCAAAGGCCTTCAGGGCGATCAGCACGATCGCCACCCCGACCGACAGGGCCGTGATCTGGCGCGTGGACAGCGTTGCAGCGAGGCCCCAGGGGCCGGGCGAGGAGGGAGGAGTGACGGGGACTGTCATCGCGGCTCTTGTCGCTGATCGCCCCCCGGTTGCCAATGGATGATGCTGACGCGGATCGCCGTTAGCGTTGCAGTCACGAAAGCGCGGCATGGTGCGCGTCGATTAACCCTGACGGGGGGACAAGGCGATGACGCCAGGCGTCGGCGAGCGCGACCAGCAGGCCGTGGATGGATGGATCCCCCGCGCTGAGGTCCTGTCGATGCTGGGCGTCAAGACCCAGACGCTTTACGCCTACGTCAGCCGGGGCCGGATCACGGCCCGACCGGACCCCAGAGATCCCAGACGAAGCCTGTACGCCGCAGCAGACGTCGCGCGACTGAAGGGCGCGGGCGGGAGCGAGGGCGCAGCCTCCGTCCTGCCGTTCGAGCCCCCGGCCGGAAAAGGCGAGGCGCTGATACAGTCTTCGGTCAGCCTGGTGGCCGACGGGCGGCTCTATTATCGCGGGCGCGACGTCGCGCAGTGGGCGCAGACCGCCACGCTCGAGGAGACGGCTCGGCTCTTGTGGGACGCCGGCGCGACCAATCCCTTCGCCGGGCTGGGGGTTCGCGTCGACGCGGCCGGCGGTGCCTCGCACCGCGCACGACTGTTCGCTGCCCTGTCGCGCCGGGCCGAGGAGGACGGGTCGTCCGCCGGGCAACTGGCCGACGCCCTCAAGGTCGAGGCGGCTTCGGCGATGAATGAGGTGGTGGACGCCGTGGCCGGGCCCGGCCCCCGCCTGTTCTTCCATCAGCGGCTGGCACGGGGCTGGAAAATGCTGGAGCGTGACAGCGTCCACTTGCGGCGGGCGCTGGTTCTCGCCGCGGACCACGACCTGACTCCTGCGGTTCTGGCAACGCGGGCGGCAGCCTCCGGGGGGGCGCCACCCGCCGGGGCCGCCCTGGCCGGGCTGGCGGCGCTCTCGGGGTCGCCCGAAACGCTCATCCTGACACGGACGATTGCCTGGGTCGTTGAGGCCCGGCGTGACCCGGCGGGCGCGGCGGCGCGCCGGATGGCGGCCGAGGGCTCCATCCCGGGCTTCGGCAGCGAAACCTTCCCCCAAGGCGATCCCCGCGTCGGGGCCTTGCTGGCCCTGGCCGACCTGCCTGACGATTTGAAGGCTGTCCTTCGCGAAGGCGAGGCGGCGAGCGGCCAGCGCGCCGGGTTCGCCGTGGCCTTGGCGGTGATGGCGCGGCGTCTGGACCTGCCCCGTGACGGCGCGTCCGATGTGCTGCTGATCGGGCGGCTGGTCGGGCTGATGGCCCATGCCATCGATCAGGCGATCGATGGCTCGCCTATCCGGGCGCGGCTGCGCTATGTGGGGCCGAGACCGGCCAGCGACTGACCCGGTTCTATGGAACGGGGAGCCTGATGGCGGACTGGATCGCGGCGATCATCCTGGGCCTGGTCGAGGGTCTGACCGAGTTCATCCCTGTCTCGTCCACCGGACATCTGCTGCTGCTCGGCCATTTCATGGGCTTCGAGAGCGAAGGCAAGACGTTCGAGGTTGTCATTCAGCTGGGCGCGATCCTGGCCATCGTCAGTGTCTATTTCCGGCGGCTCTGGGCCCTCGCGACGCGCTGGCCGCATGATGCGCAGGCCAGACACTTCATCATCGGCGTGGTGATCGCCTTCCTGCCGGCCGCCGTTGCGGGCGTGCTGATGTATGACGTCATCAAGGAGATCTTCTTCGAGACACCGACGGTCATCTGCATCGCCCTGATTGTAGGCGGGGTCCTGCTGCTGATGCTGGACCGGATGAAACGGGCTCCAAAATATCTCGACGTGAACACCTATCCGTTCCGCGTCTACGCCCTGATCGGCGTGTTCCAGTGCCTGGCCCTGCTTCCCGGTGTGTCGCGCTCGGGTGCGACGGTGGCCGGCGGCCTGCTGCTGGGGACGGACAAGCGGTCGGCGGCCGAGTTTACCTTCTTTCTGGCGCTGCCGACCATGGGGGGCGCGGTCGCTTACGACCTGTTCAAGAGCCGCAACGACCTGGACTTCTCCGACGTCGGGCTGATCGCGGTCGGCTTCATCACCGCCTTTCTGACGGCGATGCTGGTGGTGCGGTTCCTGCTGGACTTCATCTCCCGGCACGGGTTCGCGCCCTTCGCCTGGTGGCGGATCGCGGTGGGGACGGTCGGGCTGGCGCTGCTCTGGAGCGGGGTCGGTGCCTGACTTGTCAGGCCGCCGCATTTGAAGGCAAGCTGACCGTCATGAGCAGCCAGCCCGCGCCCGGTGAACGCTTCGCCTCGTTCGAAGCCTTCTATCCCTATTACATCCACGAGCATTCCAACCCGATCTGCCGGCGTATCCATATCGTCGGGACCTCGCTGGTGATCGTGGCGGCCGTGCTGGGGTTGCTGGTCAACGCCTGGTGGTTCGCCGCCCTACCGTTCCTGGGCTACGGCTTCGCCTGGGTCGGGCATTTCTTCTTCGAGAAAAACCGGCCGGCGACGTTCCAGTATCCCCTGTGGAGCCTGATGGGCGACTGGCGGATGTTCTTCGAGACCGTGGCCGGCAAGCGGAAATTCTGACGATCACCGTTCCGTCAGTCGACTCGGCGGACAGCCGCGCGCAGGATGCCTTCGGGGGTGCCGGAGGCGTGGCGATGATCGGTCTGGGGCATATCAAAAGACGGCTGGGTCAGTATGGCGCGGCCTGGGTGTTCGCGTTTCTGGTCGCAGGCGTGGCGATCCTGATCGGGACGGTCTTTGACGACCTGATCGTGGTGGCCGATGTGGTCTTGCCCGTCGTGATCGCGGTGACCGTGCTGGCGCTGGGGGTGGGTGTGATCGCCTCCCTGCTGTCGGGGCAGGCCGTGGGCACGAAGCTGGCGACGATCGTCCTTGCGCTGCTGCTGGTCCTGCCGCTGATGTGGGCCCCGGTGGCGGCGGCGGTGGCCATCGCCTTCTTCGCCGACCGGTCGATCGAATATTCGCAGGCCTATGCCGCCTTCCAGATCGGGGTCAGCGAACTGCTGTTCCCGCTGGAGCAGAGCGTCCGGTCCGGAGCTGTGTTCGGAAGTGTCTGGATGCTGTTCCAGGGCGTGGCCAGCGTGGTCGGCTTTGTCTCGGCCCTGTCGAACATCTGGCCCTTGCTGCGCCGGCTGCTGGGGCCGGAGCCGGGGTCTGCGCCCATCGGTTAATCGCCGGTCCGGGTCAGGCGAAGGGGCAGGGCTGGGCTCCGGGTCACGGACGACCGCATCATCGATTGGCGGGGTCGCGGAAGGCCCACAGGCTGATGGCGAAGACGGCCACCGCGTCGCGGTCCGGAGATCCGGCGGGGGGCAGGTAGAAGGTCGGGCGCATGACGTTCAGGTCGACGCCCCCTACCTCGACCCCGTCGCGGCTGATGACATAGCCCATCACGGCACCGCCGCCGAAGGGCAGACCGCCGATGCGTCGGGTTTCGGTGCGGTATTCGACCCCGTCCCAGGTCAGTGTGCCCGCGCGCTGAGGCTGCTGGAGCCGGCGCAGGATCGAACCGCGCGCAAGGGCCAGGCCCATGCCGGCGTCGGCCGGGGCGGCACCGGCATAATCGCAGTCGTAGCTGAGCGGTTCGCGGTCGAAGGTGATGCCGAGGATGTTGCGACGGCCCTGACCCCCGCCGCAGTTGCCGGTGACCTCGCCTGCCGGGGTCACGATCGACAGTTCGGCGGTGGCGAAGTCGCGTGACTGCCACGGCAGGCGGACCTCTGAGTCCCGCAGGCTGGCCCAGCCGGTGTATTCACCGATGGCGAAGCCGGGCCGGAACAGGCTGGGGCCGCGACGCCCCGCCAGTCCGATGCGCTCGGTTCGCTCGCGCATGGAAACGGCGGCGTCCTGGGCCGTGGCGACCATGGGCGTGGCCAGCGACAGGGCGACGACGCAGACAGAAAACAGGCGGGCGAACATGCAGACCTCCTCCGGACCGGGGGGATCAACCTAGACCATTCAGGTGTTCCGGAGAACCGGCCTCAGTTCGATGCGGTGTTCCAGGCCGGCGGGCAGCCGTCGAAGCGGCCGGCGTTGGAAATCGTCAGGCGTTGCTGGTTGAAGTGCATGACCGGCTGCATCGAGCTGCGGCCGTGACCGGTATAGAGATCGACGCGCTGGCCCCGGATGGCACCGCCGGTGTCGGAGGCATACCAATAGCCGTCGTGAAGGGTGCCGTCGGGCAGGCGGATGCCGACCGTCTCGCGGATGAACAGGCGGGTTCGCCGGGGAATTACGCGGGGATCGGTGGCCAGGGTGCGCATGGCGATAGGCCGGCAACCGAGGGAGTCGTTGCCGGTCGCTCCGCCGCCGCCCGCGTGATAAAGGCTGGCGTGGGCGCTCCAGTCGGGTTCGCGGGCCATCAGCGCGGCCTGTTCCTCGGTCAGATTGAGCGACACCGCGTCGGAACCGTTCGCGCGCTCGACACTTTCCACCACGACCGGATCGGCCGCGACGGCCTCCGCATAGGGGATCGGGTCGGCAGCCGGGAAGACTGCGACCCAGAGCATGGCGAAAGCCGCGACGGCGTTTAACACAGATCAGACTCGTGGAGACGCCGGACCCGAAGCGTACCGACGCGCCGTGTTTCGTTGTCTTTCATGGCCAGATTTTGACTGTCCAGGTCCCGGCGGTAGCCGGCCAAACGGCTGGAGTTCCGGCAGGCCCGTCAGTGAATGCTCTCGCCGTGTTCGGAATAGTCGAGGCCCTCGACCTCTCCGTCCCGGGGCACGCGCAGGCCGGTAGTGAATTTGCAGATCATCAGCACGACGAAGGTACCGACCGCGCTCCACGCCATGACGGCTGCCAGACCGATGATCTGTTTGATTACATCCGCGCCCTCGGCCACACCGTTGATGGCGGTGGTGGCAAAGACGCCGGTCAGGATCGCGCCGACGATGCCGCCGACGCCGTGGATGCCGAAAGCGTCGAGGCTGTCGTCATATTTCAGGGCGTGCTTTAGCCAGACGGCCCCCGCGTAACAGGCGGGCCCGCCGATCAGGCCGATCAGGAAGGCCCCCCTGGGGTCGACGAACCCCGCTGCGGGGGTGATGGCGACCAGCCCGGCGACGATGCCGGACAACAGGCCCAGAAGGGTCGGCCGCTTCTTTTCGATCCACTCCACCGTCATCCAGCCCAGGGCCGCTGCCGCGGGCGCGATCAGGGTGTTCAGCGCCGCCACCGCGGCGATGCCGTCGGCGGCCCAGGCGCTGCCGGCATTGAAGCCCAGCCAGCCGACGAACAGCAATCCTGTGCCGATGGCGGTATAGGCCAGGTTGGCAGGGGCCATATTGTCCCGCCCGAAGCCGTAACGCGGGCCCAGCACGAGGGCGCAGACGAGGCCCGCGACCCCCGCATTGACATGGACCACCGCCCCGCCCGCGAAGTCCAGCACGCCCCATGACCCGAGATAGCCGCCGCCCCAGACCTGATGGCAGATCGGCGCATAGACGATCAGGTGCCACAGGCCGAAAAACAGCAGACTGGCCGAAAACTTCATGCGCTCGGCGAAGGCCCCGGCGATCAGGGCGGGGGTGATGATGGCGAAGGTCAGCTGATACGCGATCCAGAGATATTCCGGCAGGCCGGGGGCCAGGCTGTGCGCCGTGTCGATGCGCACGCCGTCCAGAAACAGGGCCTCAAACCCGCCGATGAAGCCGTTGGTCCCCGGACCGCTGGACCCGAATGAAAGGCTGTAGCCGACGACGAACCACAGCACGGTCACCACCATCAGCGCCGCCGTGGAATGGGCGATGGTGGCGATGATGTTTTTCTTCCGCACCATGCCGCCGTAGAACAGCGCCAGTCCGGGCAGGGTCATCATCAGCACGAAGGCCGTCGCGACCAGAATCCAGGCGGTCGCCGCGCCGTCTAGGACCAGCGGTGCCTGATGCGCGAGGAGGGCGGGCACCGCGCTCGTCACGCAGGAACCGCCTGACCGGTGTCACTCCTTCGCTCCGCCTCGGCGACGGGCATGGGGACGATCCGCACGAACCGCTTGAGGCTTTCACTCCAGGCCCCCAGCAGGCGGCGCGCGAGGGGCGAACCCGTCGCCGCCAGATGGGCCTCGATCAGGGCCTTGAGCCGCTCGGCCGCTGCCGCCGTGACGGGGGTGAAGGCCGCGAGATCGCCGTTGAGCGCAAGGCCGGTGCGCCCCGCTTGGTCCAGCACGAACAGTTCGCCGCCCGACATGCCGGCCGCAAGGTTCCAGCCGACGGGGCCCAGGATCGCGACCCGGCCCCCGGTCATGTATTCGCACGCGTGGGCCCCCGTGCCCTCGACCACGGCCTCGGCCCCCGAGTTGCGCACCGCGAACCGCTCGCCCGCCGAGCCAGCGACGAACAATCGGCCGGAAGTGGCCCCATACAGGGTGGTGTTGCCGATGGAGGGCTGGTGCTCGCGCCATTCGATCGGCCTGACCACAATATCGGCTCCGGACAGGCCCTTGCCGACATAGTCATTGGCCTCACCGGTCAGCTGCAGCTTCAGCCCTTTCGCCCCGAAGGCCCCGAATGACTGGCCGGCCGAACCCTGCAGTTTCAGGGTCAGCACACCGGTCGGTCCGCTCGGGCCCCAGCGACGCACGATGGCCGAGGACACGCCCGCACCAATCGTGCGCATGACGTTTGAGATCGGATAGGTCAGCTCGGACGTCTGGCCGCGATCCAGGAACGCCCAGGCGTCATTCAGGACGCGGGCGTCCAGCGTTTCGGGCACCGGGGCCCGGCCCTTGTCGGCCCACAGCTTCTTCTCGGCTGCTTCGACGCGCACCAGCAGGGGGTTCAGGTCGAGGTCGTCGAGGTGCGCCCCGCCGCGCCGGACCTGACGCAGCAGGTCGGTGCGGCCCACGATCTCGTCCAGCGAGCGGGCCCCCAGCAGGGCCAGGTATTCGCGGACCTCCTCGGCGATGAAGCTGAACAGGTTGACGACCTTGTCGGCCGTACCGGTGAACTTCTCGCGCAGGCGCGGATCCTGCGAACAGACACCGACCGGGCAGGTGTTGGAATGGCACTGGCGTACCATCAGACAGCCCATGGCAATCAGCGACGCCGTGCCGATGTTGAACTCCTCGGCCCCCAGGATGGCGGCGATGACGATATCGCGGCCGGTGCGCATCCCGCCGTCGGCGCGGACCACGACGTGGCTGCGCAGGTTGTTGAGGCTGAGCACCTGATGGGTCTCGGCCAGACCGATCTCCCACGGCAGGCCCGCGTGCTTGATCGACGACTGGGGCGAGGCGCCGGTGCCGCCATTGTGGCCGGAGATCAGAATACAGTCCGCCTTGGCCTTGGCCACACCCGAGGCGATGGCACCGATGCCCGAAGCGCTGACCAGTTTGACCGTCACCCGGGCGTCGGGGTTGATCGACTTCAGGTCGTAGATCAGCTGGGCCAGATCCTCGATCGAATAGATGTCGTGATGCGGCGGGGGCGAGATCAGGGTCGTGCCGGGCGTCGAATGGCGCATCCGGGCGATGAATTCGGTGACCTTGAAGCCGGGCAGCTGGCCGCCCTCGCCGGGCTTGGCCCCTTGCGCGATCTTGATCTCGATCTCGCGGCACTGGTTCAGATATTCGGCGGTGACGCCGAATCGGCCCGAGGCGATCTGCTTGACCGCCGAGTTCATGTTGTCGCCGTCGGGACGGGTGGCGTAGCGGTCCGGATCCTCGCCGCCCTCGCCCGAGACCGAGCGGGCCCCGATACGGTTCATGGCGACGTTGAGGACGCCGTGGGCCTCCGGCGACAGGGCCCCCAGCGACATGCCGGGGGTCAGGAAGCGCTTCCTGATGTCCGAGACGCTCTCGACCTCCTGCACCGGCACCGGCGTCAGGCCCTCGCGCCAGTCGAGCAGGTCGCGGGGCGCGAGGTCGGGCTGGTCGCGGACGGCCTCGGAATACTGTTTGAAGCGCGGGTAGTCGCCGCGATTGCAGGCGTCCTGAAGCAGGTGGATCGTTTTGGCCTCATAGGCGTGGGCTTCCTGTCCTGCGCGGATGCGGAAGAAGCCGCCGATGGCGGGAGACGGCACGGCCTCGGTCCAGGCGGCGGCATGGCGCTGGATCGCCGCCCGCTCCAGACCGGCGAGGCCGATGCCGGAGATGCGCGAAGGGGCCCCGGGAAAGAACTCGGCCGTGACGGCGCGCGACAGGCCCAGCACCTCGAACTCGCAGCCGCCGCGATAGGCCGAGATGACGCTGATGCCCTTTCGCGCCAGCGTTTTCATCAGGCCCGCTTCCAGCGCGGCCTTGTAGTTCAGGCAGGCGTCGCGAAGGGCGAGGCCCGGATAGGTCCCGCGATCCAGACGTTCCTGGAACAGTTCCTGCGCCAGCCACGGATTCACGGCAGTGGCTCCGACACCGATGAGAACGGCGAAACCGTGCGGGTCCAGAACCTCGGACGAGCGCACGACGATGGAGACGAAGCTTCTCAGCCCGGTGTCCGTCAGGCGGCCATGAACCCCGGCGGCGGCCAGGATCATGGGGGTAGAGATTCGCCCCTCCGACGCCCGTTCGTCGGTGATGACAATCAGGCTGCAACCGCCTCGCACGGCGGCCTCGGCCTCGTCCCGGATCCGGTCCAGCGCCGACCGTAGCCCGGCACCCGGGCGGTTGCCCTCTGCAGGCAAGGGATAGGAACAGTCGATCACGACGGTCGCACCGGCACCGACCACATCCAGCATCCGCTCGTACATGCCGGTGGTCAGGACCGGACTGTCCAGCACGAAGACATTGGTCTGGGCCTCTTCCTCGGCGAGGATATTGCCGAGGTTCTTGAACCGGGTCTTCAGGCTCATCGCTCCCGCTTCGCGCAGGGGGTCGATCGGCGGGTTGGTAACCTGCGAGAAATTCTGGCGGAAATAGTGGGCCAGGGGCCGGGGCAGGGCGGACAGGACGGCGGGCGGGGTGTCGTCGCCCATCGAGCCTACGGCCTCCTTGCCGTCCCGGATCATCGGATCGAGCAGCAGGTCGAGGTCCTCGCGGCTGAACCCGGCGGCGATCTGGCGGCGGGTCAGGGCCTCGCCGGTAGCGACGCGCCGCTCGGGTCCCGGTCCGATCATTGGCTCGAGATCGACCATGTTCTTGAGCCAGTCCGTATACGGATGATCGGCAGCGAGGGCGTCGATCGTCTGGGTTTCGTCCAGAATCACACCGGTCTGAAGGTCGGCGACGATCATCCGGCCGGGCCCGATGGGCAGACGGCGCTTGATGCGGGCTTCCGGCAGGCCGGCCAGACCGGCCTCGGACCCGACCAGCAGCAGTCCGTCATGCGTCTCCATGGCGCGCAGGGGGCGCAGGCCGTTGCGGTCCTTGCCGCAGACGATCCAGCGGCCGTCGGTGGCGCAGATGGCGGCCGGGCCGTCCCATGGCTCCATCACCGCGTTGCAATAGGCGTAGAGGGCTCGGTGCTCGGCCTTCATCAGGCCCTCGTCCCTGGCCCAGGCCTCGGGGATCAGCAGGGCCTTGGCCATGGGCGCAGGACGACCGGCGCGGACCAGGAGCTCGAACACATTGTCGAGCGCAGCCGAGTCGGACCCGCCCGGCTGGACCACCGGCTTCACCTCCGCGTCGCGGTCGCCAAAGGCCTGGGCCGTCATGCGGATCTCGTGGCTCCGCATCCAGTTCAGATTGCCCTTCAGCGTGTTGATCTCGCCGTTGTGGGCCAGCATGCGGAACGGCTGGGCCAGCCGCCATTCGGGGAAGGTGTTGGTCGAGTAGCGCTGATGAAAGATGGCGTAGGCGGCCTCGAAGGTCGGATCCAGCAGGTCAGGGTATAGCTGGCCGAGCAGTTCTGCGCGGACCATGCCCTTGTAGATCAGCGACCGGGCGGACAACGAGCAGATGTAGAACCCTGGCACGCCTTCGGCCGTGATCGCTCCCTCGATGCGTCGCCGGCACAGGTAGAGTTCGCGCTCCAGCGCCTCGCGGTCCCCGGGCCCGGCCAGTTCGGCAGGCGCGGCCAGCATGATCTGCTCGATTTCGGGCCGGGTGGCATCGGCCTTGGAGCCGACGACGCGCAGATCGATCGGCGTCTGACGCCAGCCATAGATGAAGAAGCCGGCGCGCAGCACCTCGGTCTCGACGATCGCGCGGGCGCGGTCCTGGGCCCCCAGGTCCGTGCGGGGCAGGAAGATCTGGCCGATGGCGATCGGGCCCGGCCGCAGGGTCTGGCCGATGACCCGCACCTGTTCGGCGAAGAAGGCCTGGGGGGCCTCGACCATCACACCGGCTCCGTCGCCCGACAGGCCGTCGGGATCGACCGCGCCCCGGTGGGCGACGTTCTTCAGGGATTTGATGGCCAGTTCGACCACTTCGCGCCGCGGCTTGCCGTCGACGGCTGCGACCAGGCCCACCCCGCAGGCGTCCTTTTCCGAAGACGGCTCATAGGCGTGGGCGTCGATCAGCCGCTGTCGGTCGGCAGTGTATTGGGTAAGCCAGGTCATGCCGCCACGCTCCCGGCCTGGGCCTTCAGATAGCGGTCGATCTCGGCCGCCGCGTCCTGACCGTCGCGGACGGCCCAGACCACCAGCGAGGCCCCGCGTACGGCGTCGCCGGCGGCATAGACGCCGGGCAGGCTGGTGGCAAAGCCGGAGCGGGCTGTCGCCACCGTGTTCCATTCGGTCAGGCTCAGTTCGTCATGATGGGCGGCGAAGGCCTCCGGCTCGAACCCGAGCGCCTCGATGACCATATCGGTGGGCAGGTCGAAATCGGAGCCCGGGACCGCCACGATGTCGCGGCGCTTGCCGAACTCGGGCTCCGACAGGGTCATGCGCGAGGCCCGGACGGCCGAGACGGCACCGCCCCTCGACATCAGGGCCTTGGGTGCGCCCAGCCATTCGAAACGGATGCCTTCTTCCTCGGCATTCAGCACCTCGCGGGCCGAGCCCGGCATGTTCTCGCGGTCGCGGCGGTAGAGGCAGGTCACGCTGGCCGCGCCCTGGCGGATCGCAGTGCGGACGCAGTCCATGGCCGTGTCGCCGCCGCCGACCACGACGACATTGCGGCCCCCGGCGTGATGCCCGGTGTCGTTGTCGGCCTCGCCGAGATCGCGACGGTTCTGGTGGATCAGGAAGTCCAGCGCCGGGAGGGTGTCGCCGGGACCCGCGCCCGGAACCTGCAATACCCGCGCCTGATAGACCCCCATGGCCAACAGGACCGCGTCGTGCCTTTGGCGCAGCTCGGCCAGGGTGACGTCCGTCCCGACGTCACAGTTGCTGACGAAGGTCACGCCACCGTCGATCAGGCGATCGACCCGTCGCTGGACCACACGCTTCTCCAGCTTGAAGCCCGGGATGCCATAGATCAGCAGGCCGCCGGGGCGGTCGTGGCGGTCATAGACGGTGACCTGATAGCCCTGTTCACGCAGCCGGTCGGCGGCGGCCATACCGGCAGGACCGGCCCCGACGATGGCGACGGATTCCGCCCGTTCATGCAGCGGACGGATCGGCTCGACCCAGCCATTGTCGAAGGCGGTGTCACCGATGAAGGCCTCAACCGAACCGATGGTCACTGCTTCCCAGCCGGACTGGTTCAGGGTGCAGGACCCCTCGCACAGCCGGTCCTGCGGACAGATCCGGCCGCAGATTTCGGGCATGGTCGAGGTCGCCGAAGCGATCTTCCACGCCTCGCGCAGTTCGTTTTCTGCCGACAGGCCCAGCCAGTCGGGGATGTTGTTCTGCAGCGGGCAGGCGGTCTGGCAGAAGGGCACGCCGCAGTCGGTGCAGCGCCCGGCCTGGGCCTCGAGGTTGTCCGGCGTCGGTCTGACGATAATCTCGCCGAAGTCCTGCACGCGCACGTCCGCCTCCGCCTTGGGCAGGCGGCGCGGTTGAACGACGAACCCTTGTGGTCCGGACGGGCCTTTGTGTTGCATGGCAACATATAAGGCCAGGCCTGGCCCTCAGCGCAAATGATTTCCCCCATCCGGCGGAAGATCGTGAAGTTGACGCAAGGAATGTGCGCAGAAATTGCCTGATATCGACATTTCAATGCGGCCACCCCCGGTGTTGACCCAAGGATCGGCGCGCCGGACCCTCCGACGCCCGCGCCGGTTTTGTCGCGATTAAACGGAGCATCGCTTGCGCGGGAAACGGCCATGACTAAGGTCCGCGCCAGCGGCAGTGTGGGTTGCCGATGGAGTTGCGTATGCGATTTGATCTTCTGACTGTCGTTCTGGCTTTGACGCTCGCCGGCGGACCCGTGGCGGCCCAGGTCAGCCAGGGACCGGTGCAGCAGACCGTCGGCAGCTTCGACGACAAGTTTCGCCAGTTTGAAGGCGAGGACTGGCCGACACCCACCGACTATCGCAACGCCTCGGGCGCGCCGGGCTATCGCTACTGGCAGCAGCAAGTCGACTACGACATCGACGTCTCGCTGAACGAGGCCGGCCGATCGCTGACGGGTGTCGAAACAATCACCTACACCAACAATTCGCCGGACCAACTGGGCTACCTCTGGCTGCTGCTGGATCAGCAGAACTATCGGCGCGCCTCACTCGCCGAGCGCAGCCGGACGGTCGGTGCCGACACGACCCTGACCGTGCCGGAGGTGCTGCGGGTGCAGCGGTTCCAGGACTGGGAGGGCGGCTTCAACGACCTGAAGATCACCGGCGCGGACGGGCGTGACCTGACCTTTTCGATCACCGATTCCCTGCTGCGGATTGATCTGCCCGAAGCGCTGGGCACGGGTGAGAGCTTCAGCTTCACCATCGCCTTCACCCTGCCGCTGCCCGAGACCAGGGTCGTCGGTGGCCGCAGCGGCTATGAGTGTTTCACCAGGGAATGGGAGGACGGAAACTGCATCTTCCTGGCGGCCCAGTGGTTCCCGCGCCTGGCGGCCTATTCAGACTATGAGGGCTGGCACAACGCCCAGTTCCTGGGGTCCGGCGAGTTCACCCTCGAGTTCGGCGACTATAACGTGTCGATCACCGTGCCCGCCGATCATCAGGTCTCGGCTACGGGTGCCCTGCAGAACCCCGACATCCTGACGGCGGCCCAGCGCGCGCGTCTGGAACAGTCGCGGACCGCCGATGAGCCCGTCTATATCGTCACTCCGGCCGAGGCGGCGGCTGCAGAAACCAGCCCGGTGCGCTCGGGCACCCGCACCTGGACGTTCGCCGCCGAAAACGTGCGCGACTTCGCCTTCGCCTCCAGCCGCAAATTCATCTGGGACGCGATGGGGGTCGAGCAGGACAGCATCGAGCATCCGGTGGTCATGGCCATGTCCTTCTACCCCAAGGAGGCCCGGCCGTTGTGGGACGCCTGGTCGACCAGGGCCGTTGCCCACACCGTCGACGTCTACAACCAGTTCTCGATCACCTACCCCTATCCCACGGCCCAGTCGGTCAACGGCCCGGTCGGCGGGATGGAATATCCGATGATCACCTTCAACGGGCCGCGCCCGCTGCGGGGCGATGACGGCAGCCTGACCTATACGGAGCGCACCAAGGCCGGTCTGATCGGGGTGATCATCCACGAGGTGGGCCACACCTATTTCCCGATGATCATCAACTCCGACGAACGCCAGTGGACCTGGATGGACGAGGGGCTGAACAGCTTCCTGCAGTACCAGGCGGAGAAGCTGTGGGACGCTGATTTCCCCGCCCGGGGCGAGCCGCGCCAGATCGTGGAATATATGATCTCGGAGAACCAGGTGCCGGTCATGACCCAGTCGGACAGCATCCTGCAGTTCGGCAACAACGCCTATGCCAAGCCCGCCACTGCGCTGAACATCCTGCGCGAGACCATCATGGGTCGCGACCTGTTCGACCGGGCGTTCCGCGAATACGCCCAGCGCTGGGCCTTCAAGCGGCCGACACCCTATGATTTCTTCCGCACCATGGAGGAGTCCTCGGGTATGGATCTCGACTGGTTCTGGCGGGGCTGGTTCTATTCGACCGACCACGTCGACATCGCGCTCGACAACGTCGTCGCGGTCTCGCTGGAATCCATCGACTTGCAGGAACGCGCCCGTGCTGCGCGCGCCCGGTTCGAGGATGAGCCGGTGTCGCGCACCGTGGTCAACAATCGCGGCATCGAGACTGTGGTCGAGGCCGATCCGGCCACTCGCGACTATTATAATGAGACCGACCGGTTCACGGTCACGGCCAGCCAGCGGCGCGACTCCGAACGGGCCCGCACGGGTGCCGATGCCGACCGGCGCCAGGCCCTGAGCTTCGACGACAGCGTCTATCGCTTCACCTTCTCCAACCGGGGTGGACTGGTCATGCCGGTCATCCTGAAGCTGAACTGGTCCGATGGCTCCGACGAGATCATCCGCATCCCCGCCGAGGTCTGGCGCCGCAACAGCCGGCAGGTCACCTGGCAGCATGTGTCCGCCAGGACCCTGGTGTCCGCCGAGATCGACCCCCTGTGGGAGACTGCCGACGCGGATCGGGCCAACAACGGCTTCCCGCAGTCGATCCAGCCCACGCTCGTTCCCCTCGCGCCGCAAGGACCGCAGGGCCCGAACCGGATGCGCGACGATGACCGCCGGGTGACGCCGGACAGCCTCCGTCCGCAGGCGGTGGCGCAATGACGCGCGGCTGGCTCGCCATTCTGGCCGTCATACTCGCAGTCTCCACGCCGGCGCTCGCCCACCGCGGCCATTCCGGGCTGACGGTGGTGGTGATCGACGCGGATACGGGCGCGGTCAGTGTGACGCACCGTTTTGCCGCCCATGACGTGGAGCCGGCCCTTGTCACTGTGGCCCCGGACGCCCAGCCGACGCTGGATGACCCGGCGGCTGTCGTGGCCCTGGAAGATCACCTCGACCGGCGCTTCCGGCTTGAGGTGAACGGCGAGCGCATCGATCTGGCTCATTCAGAGACCGACCTGGCCGGCGACAATATCCGGGTGGACTACGCCGGTGCGCGCGCGGCCGGGGGAACAGTGCGTTCGGTCCGGGTCGACCTCGATTTCTTTCCGGGTGTCCATGACGACCAGGAGCAGCAGGTGAATGTGCGGGTCGCCGGCCTCACGCGCACGGTGGTGTTTCGACCCGGGAGCGCAGCCCAGTCGGTGGCTTTCGACAACTGAAGCCCGCCTGGGGGCTGAAAATGCCCTTGTCGAAGAATTCCGATGAGATTTTGGAAGTTTTTTCCAAGGCGGGTTGTGCAGCGCAGCGATCTCTGGCCTTATATCGAGGCAAGAAGGAGCCGGCCGTGAGCCACGAGACCCGTCAGACCCCGACCCGTAGCCCGGCCCGCGCCGTCGCCGCGACGCGCCCGTCGATGATTCACGTCGCCCTCACCACCCTCATTCTCAGCGTACTCCTTGGCCTGCTCTCCGGAGCGGCGTGGATGCAGCTGACCTGAACCCAACAAAATCAGGATCGCCCGCAGCCACCCGCTCCCGAAAGGAAGCGGGTTTTTTGTTGCGCCGATCCGGACCCTTCCCGGAACGCCCCAAGACCATGAAGCAAGATCTCACCCCGGACGACACGGCTCCTTCGCCCCCCTCATCAGGGAACGGGCGACGGAGCGCGGTCGTCACCGCAGGCGCCAACCGCGCTGCGGCCCGCAGCTATCTGCGGGCCGCCGGCATGGACGACGCCGATTTCGACAAGCCGATGATCGCGGTGGTCAACACCTGGTCGTCGGTGACGCCGTGCAACATGCACCTGGTCCGTCTGGCCGCAGACGTGCGCGCGGGCATCGTGGCGGCGGGCGGGTATCCCGTCGATTTCAACACCATTATGGTGACCGATGGCATCTCCATGGGGACGCCGGGCATGAAGGCGTCGCTGATCAGCCGCGAGGTGATCGCCGACTCGATCGAACTGGCGGTCGAAGGCCATCAGCTGGACGGCGTCGTCTGCATCGTCGGCTGCGACAAGACCATTCCCGCCGCCGCCATGGCCCTGGCCCGAATGGATATTCCCGGTCTGGTCTACTATGGCGGAACCATCATGCCCGGCCTCATCGATGGCCGGGAGATCTCGATCCAGGAGGTGTTCGAATCCATCGGTGCCCACGGTGCCGGAGCTCTGGACGACGCCGGCCTGAAAGCCGTCGAGCAAGCCGCTTGCCCGGGTGCCGGGGCCTGCGGTGGCCAGTTCACGGCCAACACCATGGCCATGGCCCTGTCGGTCATGGGCCTGTCTCCGATGGGGGCCAACGACGTGCCTGCTGTCGATCCCGCGAAGGGTGCCGAAGGCGAGCGCTGTGGTCGGCTGATCGTCGAGCGGGTCTTCGCCGGAGACACGGCGCGGAAATACATCACCCGCGCCTCGCTCAAGAACGCCGCTGCGGCCGTCTCGGCCTCGGGCGGGTCGACCAATGCCGTCCTGCACCTGACCGCCATCGCCATCGAGGCCGGGATCGCGTTCGGGGTCGAGGACTGCAACACCGCCTGCGAGGACACACCGGTCATCTGCGATCTGAAGCCGGGCGGCCGGTTTCTGGCCTCGCATCTGTATGCCTCCGGTGGCACCCGTCTGGTGACCCAGCGGCTTGCGCAGGCCGGCAAGATCGTGAATGCCCCGACGGTCAGCGGCCGCAGCCTGTTCGTGGAAGCCGCCGAGGCCGAAGAGACGCCGGGCCAGCAGGTTGTGACCACCGTCGCCACGCCGATCAGCCCCCGTGGCTCCTTTGCCGTCATCTATGGCGACATCGCCCCGGACGGCGCGGTGCTGAAACTGACCGGCCACAAGGTCGACCGGTTCGAGGGTCCGGCCTGCGTGTTCGACAGTGAAGAGGACGCCTTCCATGCGGTCCAGGACGGCCTGGTCGGCGAGGGCGATGTCATCGTCATCCGCTACGAAGGCCCGCGGGGCGGCCCCGGAATGCGCGAGATGCTGCAGGTCACCGCCGCGCTGAAGGGTCGGGGCATCCACGATGTTGCCCTGATCACCGACGGTCGTTTCTCGGGGGCCAGCTACGGTTTTGTCGCCGGCCATGTGTCGCCCGAAGCGGCGGCGGGGGGCCCCATCGCCCTGATCCGCGACGGCGACCGCATCACCATCGACGTCACCGCCCGCCGCATCGACGTGGCCGCAGATCTGGCCGCGCGCGGGGCCTCGCATACCGCCCCGCCCCTGAACGCCGCCACCGGCGTCTTCGCCAAATATCGCGCCAGCGTGGCCTCCGCCGCGCAGGGAGCCGTGACCATCCCCAATCCTCCGCCGGCGCAGGTCCGCGCGGACATCCGCCAAACCCAGGAAGCCTGAGCTATGGAAATCTACACCAACGACGACATCCGTCCCGGCATCATCTCCGGTCAGCGCATCGCCGTCATCGGCTACGGCTCGCAGGGTCGCGCCCACGCCCAGAACCTGAAGGAGTCAGGCCACGATGTGGTCGCCGGTGTCCGTCACGGCGGCAAGGGCTGGAAGAACGCCACCGCCGACGGCATCGCCACAGCGGAACCGTCCGAGGCGGTCAAGGGGGCCGACATCATCGCCATCCTGACGCCCGACATGGCCCAGGCCCAGATCTACAGGGACGTCATCGAGCCCAACGCCAAGAAGGGCGCAGCCCTCCTGTTCGCCCACGGCTTCTCGATCCTGTATGGCCGGGTCTCGCCGCGCAGGGACATGGACGTGATCCTGGTGGCCCCCAAGGGTCCGGGCGATCTGGTCCGCCGCGAATATGCCCGCGGACGTGGCGTCCCCGCCCTGTTCGCGGTCGAGCAGGACGCGACCGGCAAGGCCCGCGACCGCGCCATGGGCTATGCCAAAGGGATCGGCGGCGCGACCGGCGGCCTGCTGGAAACCACCTTCAAGGAAGAGACCGAGACCGACCTGTTCGGCGAACAGGCAGTTCTGTGCGGCGGAGCCAAGGAACTGGTCATGGGCGGTTTCACCACCCTGGTCGAGGCCGGCTACCAGCCCGAAATCGCCTATTTCGAATGCATGCACGAGCTGAAGCTGATCGTGGACCTGTTCTACGAGGGCGGCGTCAGCAGGATGAACGAGTTCATCTCGGAGACGGCCAAATGGGGCTCGGTGGTCAACGGCCCGCGCGTCATCAATGCCGAGACCCGGGCGCGGATGAAGGAGATCCTGACCGAGATCCAGGACGGCACCTTTGCCCGCGAATGGATCGCCGAGAACGAGGCCGGCAAGGGTGCATATGATGCGCTGGTCAAGACCGACAGCGAGCACCTGATCGAGTCCGTCGGCAAGGGCCTGCGCGAGCGGATGGCCTGGCTGCACGCCCCCAAGACCGCCGAAGCAGCATAGTCGAACAGCAAAAAAATCAGTCTCAGAACCGCAATGTCCGCAGTCGCCACCGCCATCAGCGCCAAAGCCGCAAACGCTCCCCGGAGCGGTGCGCGGTTGCTCGTCTCGACCCTGGAACGGCTGGGGGTCGAGGTGGTGTTCGGCTATCCGGGCGGCGCCATCATGCCCGTCTATGACGCCCTGACCGGTTCGAAGTTGAAGCATATCCTGGTCCGCCACGAGCAGGGGGCCGCCTTTGCCGCCGACGCCTATGCGCGATCGACGGGCAAGGTCGGGGTCTGCATGGCGACCTCTGGACCGGGCGCGACCAACCTGATCACCGGCATTGCCAACGCCTTCATGGACTCGGTGCCGATGGTCTGCATCACCGGCAATGTCGCCACCCATCTGATGGGCACCGATGCCTTTCAGGAGATCGACATCCTGGGCGTCACCCTGCCGATCGTGAAGCACTCGTGGGTCGTGCGCGATCCGGCCGATGTGCCGGCGGTGATCGAGGAAGCCTTCCATGTCGCCCGGTCGGGTCGGCCCGGTCCGGTTCTGGTCGACCTGCCCAAGGACGTGCAGGTCGGCATGACATCCGACGACTTCGGCTTTCATTATCCGAACACCATCACGCCGCTGGATCACGCCGCGATCGCCGAGGCGGAACAGCTGATCCGCGCGGCGGAGAGGCCGCTGATCTATGTCGGCGGCGGGGTGAAGATCGCCGGTGCCGTCGAGGCGTTGCGGGACTTTGCCGAACGGACCGGCATCCCCTCGGTCTCGACCCTGAACGCCTTGGGTTCGATCCGGACAGACGCGCCGGGGTTCCTGGGGATGCTGGGGATGCACGGCACGCGCGCTGCCAATGAGGCGGTACAGGACTCCGACCTGCTGATCGTCTTCGGGGCCCGGTTCGACGACCGCGCGACCGGCAAGCTGAACGCATTCGCGCCCCATGCGAAGGTCGTCCATTTCGACATCGACCCGGCCGAGATCGGCAAGCTGCGGGCCGTCCACGTGCCGGTCATCGGCGCGCTGAAAGCCGGAATCGAGGCCCTGACCGGCCGGGTCGCGAATGTCTCGCTGGCGATCGATCCGTGGATCATCCGCTGCACCTCAAGCGCGAAGCGCAACGCCTTCCGCTACGACGCCCCGGGTGAGGGTGTGTATGCACCCGCACTGCTGAATGAACTGTCGAGGGCGGCCGGTGACAGCTTCGTCGCCGCCTGCGACGTCGGCCAGCATCAGATGTGGGTCGCACAGCACTGCGAGTTCTCCCGCCCGGAGGCGCACCTGACGTCCGGTGGTCTGGGCGCGATGGGCTATGGCCTGCCCGCTGGTCTGGGAGCCAAGCTTGCGAATCCCGAGGCGCATGTCGTGACCGTGTCCGGCGATGGCAGCTTCATGATGAACATCCAGGAACTGGCGACCCTGCGCCGCTATGGCGTCGCCCTGAAGATCGTCCTGCTGGACAACTCTTCGCTGGGTCTGGTGCGCCAGTGGCAGGAGCTGTTCTTCGCCGAGAACTATTCCGAGGTCGACCTGTCGGACAATCCCGACTTCGTCGCCGTGGCCCAGGCCTTCGGCATCGAGGCCTTCATGATCGATCGGCGTGATCAGGTTTCGGACGGCATTGCCCGTCTGCTGGCGGCCCCGGGACCCTGCCTGATGCACGTCCTGATCGACCCCAAGGAAAACGTCTGGCCGCTGGTGCCTCCGGGCAAGGCCAACGGCGAAATGATGCACGACACGCGCTTCGAAGGAGACATGTGATGAGCGACACCATCCATATCCAGATCGACCGGGCCGACGGCTCGCTCCAGCGCCTGATCGGTCTCGTGGAGCGGCGGGGGTTCCACATCGACGCCATGAGCCTTTCGGAGGAGGGCGCAATGCGTCAGGTCCGGCTGCAGGTCCGGGGCCGCGACGACGGACGCAGCACCGAGAATCTGGGCCGCCAGATCGACAAGCTGGTCGGTGCGACCCGGGTCGGTTTCGCGCCCTCCGCCTATGCCTGTCAGGGCAGTGTGGCGGTATGAGCGGCTCCGTACCCGATCGCGTATCCACCGACCCAAACCGGGTGACCGTCTTCGACACCACCATGCGCGACGGCGAGCAAGCCCCGGGCTTTTCCATGTCGCCCGGGGACAAGGTCCGCATGGGCCGTCAGCTGAAGGCGCTGGGAGTTGATGTCATGGAGGCCGGTTTTGCCGCCGCCTCGCCGGGGGACGAGGACTGTATCCGTGCCGTCGTCGGCGAGATCGCCGAAGACGACAGCGGTCCGGTCTTCTGCTCCCTGTCGCGGTCGAACGAGGCCGACATCGACGCCTCGTATCGTGCCCTGCGGGGCACGAAGCGCCGGCGCTGCCATGTCTTCATCGGCACCAGCCCGATCCATCGCTCGGCCAAGCTGCGGATGACGCCGGATCAGGTTCTGGCCCAGGCCGTCCGGTCCGTCGAATATGCCCGCACGCATTTCCACGATGTGGAGTTCTCGGCCGAGGACGCCATCCGCACCGAGCCGGAGTTCCTGGCCGAGGTGCTGGAGGCGGCCAGCGCGGCGGGGGCCTCGACCCTGAATGTGCCCGATACGGTCGGCTATGCGACGCCCGACGAGATCGCATCGCTGTACCGTTTCCTGATCGCCCGTATCCGCCCGCGCTTCCCCCATGTCGTCTTCTCGACCCACTGCCACAACGACCTGGGTCTGGCGGTGGCCAACAGCCTGTCGGCGATCGAGGTCGGCGTGCGTCAGGTGGAATCGACCATCAACGGCATCGGCGAGCGCGCCGGAAATGCCGCACTGGAAGAGGTCGTCATGGCCCTGCGCACCCGGGCCGAACGCTATGGCGTCACGACCGGTGTGGACGCCACCCGGCTGGTCGAGACCAGCCGCCTGCTGAGCGAGATCACCCATTCGCCGATCGTGCGCAACAAGGCCATCGTCGGCATCAACGCTTTTGCCCACGAGGCCGGCATTCACCAGCACGGCATGTACGCCGACGCCCGCACCTATGAGATCATGCGGCCCGAGGACGTCGGTTTTGCCGGCAGCTTCTTTGTGCTGGGCAAGCATTCGGGCCGGACGGCGGTGCAGAAGCGGGCCGAGGTGCTGGGCTATCCGCTGGTGGGGGAGCACCTGGGTGCCGCCTTCGCCGCCTTCAAGACTCGCGCGGACGAGATTGGCGAGATCGACGACGCCGAGCTGGTGGCGATCTGCGTGGCCACGCAGAGAGAGGCGGCGCATGTCGCGGCCTAGTTGTCAGTCCTCCCCCGTCGGGGGAGGGGGACCGCGAAGCGGTGGAGGGGGCTTACTCCAGACACCGGGTTCGCGGCGGGCCCCCTCCGTCACGGCGCGAAGACGCCCCGCGCCACCTCCCCCGACGGGGGAGGATTTCGCATGAGCGCGCCCCGCACCCTGTTCGACAAGGTCTGGGAGCGGCACGTCGTCGTTGCCGAGACCGCCGAAACGCCGGGCGTTCTGTATATCGACCTGCATCTGGTGCATGAGGTCACCAGCCCCCAGGCCTTCACCGAGATCGAGGCGCGGGGGCTGAAGGTTCGCCGCCCCGACCGCACATTCGCCACCCTCGACCATTCGACCCCGACCCTGCCGGCGGGGCCGGACGGCCTGAAACCCTATATCACGCCCGAGGCCGAGGCCCAGGTGCATCGGCTGGAGGCGAACTGCGCCCGTCACGGCGTCGGGCTGGCCGGATGGGGGTCTGACGACCGCGGCGTGGTTCATGTCATGGGGCCGGAGCTCGGCCTGACCCAGCCGGGGATGACGGTCGTTTGCGGTGACAGCCATACGGCGACGCATGGGGCCTTCGGGGCCCTGGCGTTCGGCATCGGGACCTCCGAGGTCGGCCATGTGCTGGCGACCCAGTGCCTGTTGCAGAGGAAGTCAAAGGCCATGCGGGTCACCGTCGACGGCGTCCTGTCGCCCGGCGTGTCCGGCAAGGACGTCGCGCTCGCGGTCATCGCCCGGCTCGGCTTCGGCGGCGGGACGGGTTTCGTCATCGAATATGCGGGCGAGGCCGTGCGTGGCCTCGACATGGAAGGGCGGATGACGCTGTGCAACATGTCGATCGAGGCCGGCGCCCGCGCCGGCATGATCGCACCGGACCAGACGACGATCGACTGGCTGCGCGGCCGTCGCCATGTCGCAAAGGGCGATGCCTATGAGGCGCAGGCCGCCGACTGGCGGACGCTGGCCAGCGATCCGGGCGCGGTGTTCGATGCCGAGGTGGTTCTGGACGGCGCGGCCATCCGGCCGATGGCGACCTGGGGCACCACGCCGGATGCAGGTGTGCCGATCGGCAGCCGCGTCCCCGAGCCCCGGACTGACAGCGACCGCAGGGCCCTGGCCTATATGGGGTTCGAGGCCGGCCAGACCACGACCAACCAGCCGGTGGACGTCGTCTTCATCGGCAGCTGCACCAACGGCCGCCTGCCCGACCTGCGCGCGGCGGCAAACGTGCTGCGGGGTCGAAAGGTCAAGTCCGGCGTTCGTGTGCTGGTGGTGCCTGGCTCCGAGGCCGTACGGCGCGACGCCGAGGCCGAGGGGCTGCACACGGTCTTCACCGAGGCCGGGGCCGAATGGCGCCTCCCGGGATGTTCCATGTGCATCGCCATGAACGGGGATTTCGTCGCGCCGGGGCAGCTGGCGGTCTCGACCTCCAACCGAAATTTCGAAGGCCGGCAAGGCAAGGGTGCCCGGACCATCCTGGCCAGCCCGGCCACGGCGGCGGCCAGTGCCATCGCCGGGGTTCTGACCGATCCGCGGGTCTATCTTCCGGTGATGCTCGATGCCTGAACCCCTGAAAGTCCTGACCTCCCGCACCCTTGTGCTGACCCAGGCCAACATCGATACCGACCAGATCATTCCGGCGCGGTTCCTGACCACGACCGAGACGACCGGCCTCGGTCAGAAAGCCTTTCATGACTGGCGCTATGAGGCCGACGGCACCGCGCGTCCCGAGGCCGTGCTGAACCGGATCGACCCGACAGAGCACCGAATCCTGGTGGCCGGCGACAATTTTGGCTGCGGCTCGTCGCGTGAGCATGCGCCCTGGGCGCTTTACGACTATGGCTTCCGGGCGGTGATCTCGACCTCGATCGCTGACATCTTCACCTCGAACGCCCTGAAGAACGGCTTCCTCCCCGTGGTCGTCGATCAGGCCACCTGGGACGATCTGGTCGCCAACCCCGAACAGGTTGTCACCGTCGATCTGGAAGCGGGCGAGGTGCGGCGCGGCAATCATGCGCCGGTTGCCTTCACCGTCGAGCCCTTCGCACGCCAGTGCCTGCTCGACGGGGTCGACACCCTGGGCTGGCTGCAGAAGGCCCTGCCTGCCATCGAAGCCTTTGAACGTAGCCATTCCCCGGAGCCCGCGTGATGCCCAATACCCAGACTTTCAACATCGTCCTGTTGCCTGGAGACGGCGTGGGGCCCGAGGTGACGGCGGCGGCCCAGGCCGTGCTGCGGGTCATCGGCGACTTCTACGGCCATATATTCCAGTTTCAGGAACATCTGATCGGCGGCGCTGCCATTGATGCGACCGGCGACCCCCTGCCGCCCGAGACCGTCGCGGCCTGCCGCGCAGCGGACGGGGTTCTGCTCGGGGCCGTCGGCGGACCGAAATGGGACGGCGGCGCGCGCCGTCCGGAAGAAGGCCTGCTGGGTATCCGCAAGGCACTGGGCCTGTTCGCCAATCTGCGGCCCTTGCAGGTCTCGCCGGTGATGGCCCACCGCTCGCCGCTGAAGAAAGAGATCGTCGAAGGCGTCGATCTGATCGTCTTCCGCGAGCTGACCGGGGGCGTCTATTTCGGCGAGAAGACCCGAACGGACACCATGGCTTCGGACCT
>JBBSCK010000002.1:0-51636 GCA_038250335.1 Caulobacterales bacterium | reverse complement strand
GATCGCCGCAGCGCTCTGAAAATCCTCCCCCGACGGGGGAGGATCACAAACCCTGCCTACCCTTTGACCGCTTGCGCCCCGCGCGCCGCCCCGGCTAAACCCCCGCCAAGGCCGGCTTAGCTCAGTTGGTAGAGCGCCAGTTTTGTAAACTGGATGTCGCGGGTTCGATTCCTGCAGCCGGCACCATTCTCTGCGGCCTTCCCGCCCCCCCCCCCTGGCCCCATGTCCGAACGCGCCATCAACAAGCTGGGACACCGCATCGGGGCGCGCGGCGGCCGGACGCGCGCGGCTATTCTGGAGGCCACCCGCCGGCTGCTGGAACGCCGCCATCTGGGCGAGCTGCGCGTGGCCGACGTGGCCGCCGAGGCCGGAATCTCGCCGTCCAATTTCTACACCTATTTCAAGACGGTGGAGGAGCCGGTTCTGGCCCTGTGCGAGGCTGTGGCGGTCGATTTCCAGCCCCTGTCGCGCCATTTGGACGGTGACTGGTCGGCCGATCAGGCCTTCGCGTCGGCGCGCGCCTATGTCGTGGACGTGCTGACGATCTGGCGCGACCACGGGCCGGTCCTGCGCATCGAACATATGCTCGCCGACAAGGGCGAGCCGGGCTTTGCCGAGGCCCGTATCCGCCGGCTGCGCCGGGTCCATCTGGCGCTGGAACGCCGGATCGCGGTGGCCCATGCCACGGGCTATCACGCGCCGGGCCTCGATCCCCGTCTGACCTCCTATGAGGTCGCCAATCTGGTGGAATCGGTCGCCGCCGGGTTCGAGCTCATGCGGCGCGGCGACACCCCGGCCGAGGCCATCATCGACACCACGGCCCATATTGTCGTGAAACTGGTCACCGGCCGCTGAGGCCTGCGACCGGATCTGTCGTAGGGGCGTGTTAGGTCGAGTTGCCACAGCCTGCGGTCTTTGACATCCAGCCGATCCAACCGGAGGCTTCGGAGGGACCGGACCCAGTGGACCCAGTGGACCCAGTGGACTCAGTGGACTCAGTGGACCCAGTGGACTCAGTGGACTCAGTGGACGGGCTTTTTCGCTGCGGACCGGTCAGGTCCCCAGCGGCCCATACAGCCAGGTCAGCCAGATCCCGATCGCCAGAAAGGTCCCGAACGGCAGCCGGTCCGTCGCCGACACCGTCCGCCGCGTGATCAGCAGGGTCGCCACCACGCTGAACCCGGCCGCACAGGCCCACAGCAGCACGCTCGGCAGCCCGGTCCAGCCGATCCAGGCCCCCGCCCCGGCAAACAGGATCGGATCCCCGCCGCCCAGCCCGTCGCGCGCCCTCACCCGCCGGTAGGCGGCCGCCAGGAGCCACAACAGGCCAAACCCCGCGACCGCGCCGATCATCTGTTCGATCGGCCAGTCGCGGGCGATCAATCCGGCGGCGATCAGGCCGGTGGCGATCAGCGGCAGGGTCAGTTCGTCCGGCAGCCAGAAATTCTCGGCATCGATCAGGGCGATCAGCAGCAGTTGCCAGCCCAGCAGGGCGGTCGCCGCGACCATCAGCCCGCCGCTGTCCGCACCGGCCAGCGCCGCCCACACCCCGATGGCCGCCGCCGCGCTCTCGATCAGAAGATAGCGCGGCGATACGGCCGCCCCGCACATTGCGCATCGGCCGCGCTGGATCAGCCAGCTGAACGCGGGGACAAGATGCCAGGGCTTCAGCGTCTCGCCGCAGCTCATGCACCGCGACCGGCCGAACACAATGTCCTCGTCGCGCGGCATCCGCACGGTCACCGCAGCGATGAAACTGCCGAAGACCAGACCCAGCAGGGCCATGAGGAGGGCGAGGACGGCGGGTGCGGGCACGCTCACGCCTTAGCCCGCTTCGTGCCCGGCCGTCAGCCCCCGCCCAGCGCCACGGCGATCCGGTAGGTCACGAAAGCCGCCAGCCAGGCCAGGGTGAACATATAGACCACCATGATCCACATCCATTTCCAGCTGTTTGTCTCGCGCTTGACCACCCCCAGGGTGGGCATGCACTGGGGCGCAAAGACGTACCAGGCGAGGAAGGCCAGCCCCGTGGCCAGCGACCATTGGGCCGACAGCACGCCCGCCAGACCGCCTGTGGTGCTCTCTGCATCGGCCACGGCATAGACGGCTCCCAGCGCAGCCACGGCGACCTCGCGCGCCGCCATCCCGGGCACCAGGGCGATGACCATCTGCCAGTTGAAGCCGATCGGGGCGAACAGCGGCTCCAGTGTCCGGCCCAGCATCCCCGCCAGACTGTATTCGATGGCCTCGCCCGTGGCCCCGGAAGGCGGATAGGGAAAGGTCGATGCGGCCCAGACCAGAACCATCAGGGGCAGGATGATCTTGCCCGCGCGGACCAGGAAGATACGCGCGCGGAGCCACAGGTTGATCAGTACCGACCGCGCGGCGGGCAGCTTGTAGGCCGGCAGCTCCATCATGAAGGGCTCGACCGCACCGCGCCAGAACACCCGGCGGATGACGAAGGAGACCGTCAGGGCACTGACGATGCCGGCAGCATAGAGACCGAACATCACCAGCCCCTGCAGGCTGGCGAAGCCCCAGACGGTCCGCTGCGGAATGAAGGCGGCGATGATCAGCGTATAGACCGGGATCCGCGCCGAACAGGTCATCAGGGGCGCGACCATGATGGTGGTCAGGCGGTCGCGCCGCGAATCGATCACCCGCGCCGCCATGATGCCCGGGATGGCGCAGGCAAAGCTGGACAGCAGGGGGATGAAGGCCCGCCCGTGCAGCCCGGCCCCGCCCATGATCCGGTCCATCAGGAAAGCCGCCCGGGCCATATAGCCGAAATCCTCCAGCAGGATGATGAAGGCGAACAGGATGACGATCTGGGGCAGGAAGATGATGACGCTGCCGACGCCGGAGATGATCCCGTCAACGATCAGGCTCTGCAGCAGACCATCCGGCAGCACGGTCGCGACCAGTCCGCCCAGCGCCATGAAGCCGGCGTCGATCCCGTCCATCAGCGGCGCGGCCCAGGCAAACACGGCCTGGAACATGACGAACAGCAGGCCCAGCAGGATGACCAGACCCCCGACCGGATGCAGCAGCACGCTGTCGATCCGGCCGGTCAGGGTGTCGGGCCGCTCGGGCGGACGAATGCAGTCGCGCATGATCTGCTCGGCCCGCCGGTGGGCGCTGCGCAGTCCCTCGGCATCCGGCGCGGCCCAGCCCTGTTCCTGCGTCGTCCAGCCGGGTCCGGCCGCCGTCTCCATGGCTGCGACCAGATCGTCGATACCGCGCTTGCGCGTCGCCACGGTGCAGACGACCGGCACACCCAGTTCGGCCTGCAGCCGCTCGAGGTCGATGCGCAGCCCCTGACGCTGGGCGATGTCGTACATGTTGAGCGCCAGCAACATCGGCCGGCCCACCGCCTTCAACTCGAGGATCAGCCGCAGCACCAGCCGCAGATTGGTCGCATCGGCCACGGCCACGATCACATCGGGCGGGATCTCACCGGCGAGCCGACCCAGCACCGCGTCGCGGGTGACCTCCTCGTCCGGGCTGCGCGCGCGCAGCGAATAGGTGCCCGGCAGATCCAGCACCGACATCGACCGGCCCGAGGCGGCCAGCACCCGGCCCTCCTTGCGCTCGACGGTGACGCCGGCATAGTTGGCGACCTTCTGGTGCGCCCCGGTCAGGGCGTTGAACAGGGCTGTCTTGCCGCTGTTCGGATTGCCGACCAGCGCGACCCGCAAGGGCCGTACGGCGATGTCCATCTATTCGGCGGCTTCGGCGAACAGCTCGATGGTCAGGCCGCGTGCCTCGCGGCGACGCAGGGCCACGTGCATGTCGTCGACCTTCAGCGCCATGGGATCACGACCGATCGCTCCCTGATGCAGCAGCTGGATACGGGCCCCCTCTACGAAGCCGAGCTCGAGCAGGCGGCGTTCCAGTTCGGCAGCATGCTCGTCATTGCCGACGGTCCCGACCCGCGTGATCACACCCCGGTCGCCCAGTCGTGCCTCGCTCAGGGAAATCACGTTGCTCATGACGCTCGCTGCCTGCGGCCCGCCCGCCCACCGGCAGCGACCCGTTACCTGCGAACGCTTATCAGGAGCGAGAGCGGTTCGTCCAGTGCGTCGTTTACTCGGCCGCTGCGGGAATCCGGTCGTTTGCCGTCGACTCCTGAGCTTCCCACTCCTCAATCTTGCGAGCGGGATAGTCTGGCGATCGGGTGAACCGCGCCAGAGCGCCATAGATCACCGGCACCACGAACAGGGTCAGCAGGGTCGAGAACATGGCCCCGGCAAAGATCACGACGCCGATGGTCTGACGGCTTCCCGCCCCTGCCCCCTGCCACAGCATCAGAGGCAGGGCACCGAAGGCCGTGGCGATCGAGGTCATGATGATCGGGCGCAGGCGCAGGGCCGACGATTCGATGATCGCCTCCCGGATCGACCGGCCCTGATCGCGCAACTGATTGGCGAACTCCACGATCAGGATGCCGTTCTTGGCGGCCACCCCGATCAGGATGATCAGCCCGATCTGGCTGTAGATATTCAGGCTGGAGCCGGCCATCAGCAGACCGAACAGGCCGCCGGCGGCCGCCAGCGGCACCGTAAGCATGATCACGGCCGGGGTGATCCAGCTTTCGAACTGGGCCGCCAGAACGAGGAATACGAGCAGAAGCGCCAGACCGAAGGCCGCCGCGACGGCCCCTCCCGCCTCCTGCTGGTCGCGCGCCGCGCCGCCGTACTGAATGTTGACGACGCCCTGCGGCTGTTGGGCAATCTGTGCGTCCATGAAGGCGACCGCATCGGCGATCGTCGTGCCCGGGTTGAGATCGGCCGACAGCGTGATGGCACGCTGGCGATCCAGGCGGCGTCGGTCGGGTGTCGCGCCGGTGGTCTCGGTCGATACGACGGACGACAGGGGCACCAGCGTCCCGCCGCCCGTGCCGACGTAGAGCGTCTGAAGGTCCGCCGGCGAGGAGCGATCCTCCCTGTCGGTCTGCAGGATCACGTCATACTCCTGTCCCCCCCTCAGATAAGTGGTGGCGCGTCGGGACCCGAACATGGTCTCGAGCGTCCGGCCAATCTCCTGGGAAGACACCCCGAGCGCGGCGGCGCGTTGGGGATCGACCTCGACCAGCAGGCGCGGGGCGTTCGGCTCATAGTTGACGCGCGGTCGAGAAAAGCCGGGGTTTTCCTGTGACGCGGCCAGGACGGGCTGCAGCCACTGAAAGATCTCAGTGTAGTCAGAACCCGTAACGACCAGCTCGACGGAGTTGCCACCCCCGCCGCCGCCGCCGCGCTGGAAAGCGCCCGGCACCGAGGCATTGACCTGGGCATCGGTCTGGCCACGCAGCTTGCCGTTCAGTTCCTGCGCGATCTCGTCCGACGGACGGTCGCGCTCGGACCAGTCCTTGAGGACCATGACAGCGTTGCCGGAGTTGAAGCTGCCACCGCCGAAGCCAGGAGCCGAGATCAGGAAGCTCTCGACCTCGCCAGCCTCGCGATATTCGGCAAGGATCGGCTCGAGGCCGAGCATGATGTTACGGGTATAGTCAAAGCCGGCACCCTCGGGCCCCTGAACGCGAACCGTGACACGGCCACGATCCTCTGGCGGGACCAGTTCGCCGGGCAGATTCAGGAACATGAACGCGGCACCGCCGCTGACGAACAGGAGCAGCGCCGAAATGCCGATCACCGCCAGCCGCTTGCCCACCATCATGTCGAGCGAATTTGCATAGGAGGTCTTCAGCTTGTCCATTGCGCCGTCGACCCGGCGCGCCAGCCAGCCCGAGCCGGAGGCCGGCCGCAGGATCTTGGAGGCCAGCATCGGCGACAGGCTCAGAGCGAGAAAAGCCGAGAAGGCGACGGCAGCGGCAATGGCCGCAGCCAGTTCGACGAACAGCCGGCCAACATAGCCCGGCAGGAACAGCAGGGGCGCGAAAACCGCCAGAAGGACCACCGTCGTGGCGACAACGGCGAAAAACACCTGGCGTGTGCCACGCTCGGCGGCGACGAGCGCCGGTTCGCCGTGGTCGAGGCGGCGCTGGATATTCTCGGTCACAACAATGGCATCGTCCACAACCAGGCCAATCGCGAGAACCAGCGCCAGAAGCGTCAGGAGGTTCAACGAAAAACCCAGCGGCGCGAGAACGCTGAAGGTCGCCAGCAGGCAGATCGGCGCGACCACCGACGGGATCAACGCCGCCCTGATACTGCCAAGGAAAACGAAATTCACGAGCGCAACCAGAACCATGGAAATGCCGATCGTGATCCAGACTTCTTCGATGGCGTGTTTGGTGAAGACCGAATTGTCAGAGCCGACGACCAGTTCGGTCTCCGGCGGCAGACTGCCGCGAATATCATCGGCGAGCGCCGTGACGCCCTTGGAGATTTCAAGATCGTTGGCCTGGGCCTGCCGGGTAACGGCAAGGCCGATCTGGTCGAGTCCGTTGCCGCGGAACAGGCGCCGGGTCTCTGAGGGGCCCTCCTCGACCCGGGCGATGTCACCCAGACGGGTGACATAAACGGCGCGGCCCTGAAGCGCGCCCGAAGCGCCGGAGCCGGTCGGTTGGGCCCCGGTCGAGACAGCGCCGGAGGCTCCGGCCGAAGTCAGCGAGGCGTTGCCGCTCGTGCCGATCGGAAGCTGGGCGAAGTCTTCGGCGCGAGCATAGGTACGGGCGACCCGGACCGTATAGTCCTTGTCGGTCGACTCCAGCGAGCCGGCGGGCAGTTCGACGTTCTGGCGGGTCAGGGCCTGTTCTACCTGGGTAACCGTCAGGCCACGCGCCGCCATGGCGTCCGGATCCAGCCACACGCGCATGGCGTAGCGCTGCTCGCCGTAGATCTGCACCTGGGCGACACCGGGCACCGTGGCCAGCCGGTCCAGCAGATAGCGGTCGGCGTAATCGGTGAGCTCCAGCCGGTTCATCGAGGACGACCGCAGAAACAGGATCATGATCGGCTGCGAGTCCGAATCCGCCTTGGACACTTCCGGTGGATCCGCCTGGTCCGGCAGACGGCCCTGGACCCGGCTGACACGGTCGCGAACATCGGAGGCCGCGACGTCGATGTCGCGGTCCAGCGCGAACTCGATGGTGACGTTGGATCGACCGTCGCGGCTCGTCGAGGAGATGCGTTCGATACCCTGGATACCGGCGACCTGCTGTTCGATGGGCTCGGTAATCTGGTTTTCTATGACCTCGGCCGAGGCCCCTGCGTAGCTGGTCGAAACCGAAACGATCGGGGGGTCGACGTCCGGAAGTTCCCGGACAGGCAGGAAGAAGAAGGCCGCCGCACCGATCACGCACAGTACGATCGCCGCCACGGCCGCGAAGACCGGGCGCCGAACGGACAGGTCGGACAACATCATCGCGCGGCCGCCTCTGGCCGGGCAGCAGCGGCCGGAGTTGAAGCACCCGCCACCGAGATCGGTGCGTTAGGCTGAATGCGGTTCAGGCCCGAGCCGACCACCCGATCATCGGCGGTCAGCCCCGAGACGATCTCGACAAAACCTCCCTCCACCGCCCCGGTCTCGACCGTCACGCGCTGGGCCGTGGTTCCACGCTCGCCTGGTGCGATGCGGTAGACGAAGGCACCGTCCCCTTCGTACTGGATCGCAGACTCAGGCACCGATGGCGTCTGGCGCTGACCCTGCTGGATGCCGACCCGCATCAGCATACCGGGCCGGATTCGACCGCCCGGATTAGCAAATTCGGCGCGAGCCGTCACGGCGCGCGTGGTCTCGTTGATGCGAGTGTCGATCAGGGCGATCCGGCCAGAGAATGTCTCATTGCCATAGGCATCGGCAGTGGCAACGATCGGCAGTCCCCTGCGCAGGACGCCCAGATAGCGCTCGGGCACCGGAAAATCGACACGGACTACGGAGGTGTCGTCGAGGGTCGTGATCACCGCACCGGGGCTGATGAGGGTTCCGGCCGTGACACTCGACAGGCCGAGCGTGCCGGCGAAAGGCGCGCGGATAACCCGGTCGCCCCGCCGCGCCTCCGCCGCCGAAAGCGACGCTCGGGCCGTCTCCAGCGCCGTCTCGGCATCCTCGGCCGTCACTCGGGGGGCCACGCCGCGCTCGGCCAGAGCCTGAAAACGGTCGTAGTCGCGTTGAGCCTGGGCGACCTGGGCGCGGGCCTGAATGATTCCGGCATCCTCCTCACGGGCCTGGAGTTGAACCAGAGGCGTGCCCGCGGCCACTCTCTGGCCGTCCGTAAACAACACGCCGGTGATCAGTTCGCTGGTGTTGGAGGTGATGTTGACGGAGCGGTTGCCGCGCGCGACGCCCAGCACATTGATCTGGTCGCTGAACTGGCGCAGCGTGACCACCGCCTCCGACACCGTCTGGCCGCGAGCCCCGCCGGGGCCGCCGCGACCGCCCGGCCCGCCGCCCGCGTCGTCAGTGGCAAAG
This sequence comes from Caulobacterales bacterium, assembly GCA_038250335.1. Taxonomy (GTDB): domain Bacteria; phylum Pseudomonadota; class Alphaproteobacteria; order Caulobacterales; family Caulobacteraceae; genus Brevundimonas. The sequence goes on along the minus strand of JBBSCK010000002.1, from coordinate 43,263 downwards.
GCCATGCGCATCACGGCAGCCACGATCATCAGGCCGAGCGCGACAGCAGCGAGAACGAGGAAAAAGTGGCGTCTGATCACGCGGTATGGTCTCTTCATACAAGCAGGCGGCCCGCAATAGCGCTTCCACTCACCGAGGCAACCTAAAGAGTTTGTAACGTACGCAGTTCTGGTTTCCGTCGCGCCAAACGGTCGCGGTTCGTAGTCTGTGCTAGAACCGCCGCCAGACGGCCAAGACTGCACCTTCGGCCAGAGGGGTCTCCCGACCGGCCACGGTCCTGCGCCATCCGGCCTGGACGCTCCAGCGCCCCAGATTGCGCACCACCGACGTCTCGACAGACAGCCAGCGGGGGCCGCTGCCGTCCGTGATCCCGCCGAACGCCTGACCAAGGACCATCCATCCCCGGCCGAAATGCCCACCCACGGTGAAGTCGGCCCGCGTCTCGTCCGGCAGGCCGTCGCGCATGCGACGCGCGGCCTGAACCTCGATGAACGAGCGATCCGGGCCCCAGCGTCCTGCAGGGCCCAGTGCAAGTCCACCCAGCGAACGGCCTGCAGAGACGCGGACTTCCCAGTCCTGCCCGCCGACACCCGGCGCTTCGTATCCTGCGTTCCGCCCCTCGCCGGAAACCGAGTAGCCAGCGTAGAGGCCGACGGCGTTCCGGTCGTCGCGATACGCCTGCCAGCTCACGCCGAGCTCGACGGGGCCGCGCCCCTCATAGTCAAAGAACGCGTCCTCCCCGGACTGCCAGTCGCCCTTGAACTGCAGGGTCAACTGGTCGGTCAGCCCATATTCAGCGAACATGCCCGCCGCGCGATCCGTCCGTTTTTCTGGAAGCGACCCAAGCGCTCCGGACGCATCGTAACCCTTGGACGCTTGCAGAACCTCAGCCTTGAGAATCACCTGACCCTTGCCCTTGGGCTGGGCCCAGGCGCTGGCCTGCGCAGACGACGCCGCCGCCGCGAGCAGAAGGCCCGCGAGGCAGCGCAGGACCATCAGGAATCGTAGCCCGGCGACTTGCGGTCCAGCAGGCGCAGCGCGCCGGGCCAGGCGAGGCCCGAGATGAAGCCGATGCCCCTGCCCTGTTCCCGGGTCTCTGCCTGAGCGGCGTCAGGGGCGATCAGCACATGCTCGCGTCCGCCCGACAGGGCCGCCACCTGCTGGGCACAGGCGCGCTCGAGAAAGAAGATCCCGACCCATGCCGCCGCAGCCGTCTCGCCGACCGCGAGTGTGCCGTGATTCCGGAGCAGCATCAGGGGCTTATCCCCAAGATCGGCCACCAGACGCTCACGCTCGTCGTGGTTCAGGGCCAGCCCTTCATAGCCATGATAGGCGACCTGGTGCTGGAGCAGGCAGGCATTCTGGCCGATGGGCAAAAGGCCCTCCTGCTGGGCGGCGACGCCGACGCCGGCCACGGTATGCAGGTGGATGACGAACCGGGCATCCTCGCGCGCCGCGTGGATGGCCGAATGAATGGTGAAACCGGCTGGATTGATGAAGCTCTGCGTCTCCTGGACGATGTTGCCTTCCAGATCGACCTTGACGAGGGACGACGCCGTGATTTCCTCGAAATAGAAGCCGTAGGGGTTGATCAGGAAATGATGCTCGGGGCCAGGCACACGGCCCGAGACATGCGTAAAGATCATGTCGTCCCAACCATGCAGCGCCACCAGCCGATAAAGGGCGGCGAGATCGACCCGTGCCTGCCACTCCTCGGCTGAGACCCGGGATTTCAGGGATTGGGCGGCACCATCGGCCATCGGGATCTCCTTCGTCGCGCTCAAGCGCCCATCAAAATCGCTCCAACCTCCAGACAGGTCAAGCCGATGAGGGATTCAGGGTTCGTTTACCGAGTTTTCATTACCTCCGGCCAAGCTGATGTTTGTTCGGATACTCTCCGACCGGAGTTCGCCGTGACCGCTTCCGTACAGCTTCAGTCGCATCCTGCGCCCGGTGGCGAGACTCTGTCATCAGCCTTGCATCTCGTGGAACTGGCGCGGGGACGCTCGACCGAAGACCGGCGCAGACTGCTGCGGGGCATTGCCGCCCTGTGCGACGCGTCGCCCCCGGGGGCCGCCGCAACGCCGGTGCTGAACGAGATATTCATGACGATCGCGGGTCAGGCCGAGCGCGACATTCGCAAGGCGCTGTCCGAAAGCCTCGCCAGCGCCGAATGGGCCCCGCCGGCCCTCATCGCGATGCTGGCCCTTGACGAAATTGATATCGCCCGCCCGGTAATCGCGCAGAGTCCGCTGCTGAAGGATCAGGACCTGCTCCGTATCCTGGTGGAAGCGACCATCGAGCATCAGATCGAGGTGGCCCGCCGCCCGCACCTCAGCGGCCGCGTCGCGGACGCCATCATTGAGCGGGCCGAGCCGGCGAGCCTCACCGCCCTTGCAGGCAATCGGACGGCCGACGTGGGCGAGGACGCCCTGCGTCGTCTGGTGGAGCATTCCCGGCGGATCGCTGCGCTGCGCGCGCCCCTAACCCGCCACCCCCGTCTGAACGACGCCCTTGCCGAGCAACTCTATCAATGGGTTGGTCAGGCGCTGCGCCAGGCCATCGGCGAACGGTTCAGGGTCGACGAGGCCCGGCTGGCCGAGGCCGTCGACACGGCGGTCATGACCACAGGTCCCCGCGCCCCTGCCCCGGTGGTAACCGGCGAGCCCAGCGTCACCGACCGGGAGGAGATGGAGCGTCGCCTCGTTGCCAAATTGCAGGCGGCAGGACAGCTGCGCGCGGGATTTCTGATCCGCGCCGTCCGAGAAAAGCGGTTGAGCCTGTTTGAACATGGTATTGCGGCGCTCGGGGGCTTCCCGGTCGGCTATGTTCGCGCCGCCATTCTGCGACCCAGCCCTGACGCCCTGTTTCTCGCCTGCGCGGCCGTGGGCATAGACCGCGCGGTGTTCCCGGCGATTCTCGAGGAGATACGGGCCCTGACGGCCGGCTGGCCTGGCCAGACGGACGACAGCTGTCTGGGCCGCCAGACGCCGGCACCGCCGGCGTGCCTGCGATTGTTTCTTCAGCTAATGGGCCACCAAAACAGCTGATGCAGCAGCGTAACGTTTGACTTCCCCGCCGCCTCCGGTTCTCGTGGTCAGGTGACAGTCTCTGCCCCGCCCGTAAGGATCGCCTTTTGCGCCAGCGAGCGTCCCGAAGCCGTCCTCGCGCGCGACCGCTTGATCGCGCGATATGGCTCCGTGCCGGAGACCGAGGCCGAGGTCATCGTCGCCCTCGGTGGCGACGGTTTCATGCTCGAAACGCTGCACGCCAACCTGAAGCGCAGAACACCGGTCTATGGGATGAACCGCGGCTCGGTCGGCTTCCTCATGAACGACTATGAGGAGGACAGCCTGCCAGCCCGGATCGCCGCAGCGGGCCGAGCGGTCATCCATCCCCTGCAAATGGACGCCTGGACCGAGAGTGGTGAACTTCACACTGGCCTGGCAATCAACGAGGTGTCCCTGCTTCGCCAAACCCGACAGAGCGCCAAGCTTCGGATCAGCGTGGACGAGAAAGTGCGTCTCGAAGAACTGGCCTGCGACGGTTGCATGGTGGCGACGCCGGCCGGATCGACAGCCTACAACCTTTCGGCGCACGGCCCGATCATCCCCCTGGACGCACGGATGCTGGCCTTGACGCCCATCAGCGCCTTTCGGCCCCGGCGGTGGCGCGGTGCCCTGCTATCCCACAAGGCGAGGGTCGAGTTCGAGGTGCTGGAGGCCGACAAGCGCCCCGTGAGCGCGGTGGCCGACAGCCTCGAAATCCGGCGGGTACTCAGGGTCGCCGTCCGCGAACGTCGCGATGTCGCCCTGACCATGCTGTTTGACGCCGGACGATCCTTTGAGGAACGCGTGCTGGCCGAACAGTTCACCGGCTAGGTGGACAGGTCACGGGTTCTTAAGAGGACCTGTGCATCATGAAGTCTCAGGTTACCAGGAGTTCATCGTGAGCAACCCGGCTCAGATCATTCGTCCGCCCAACATGTTGCTGGCCAGGGTCGGCGGCGGTTTTGCAGGCATCAACGCCGATGCCATCGCCAAGGCCGAAGAGGCCCTGAAGGCCATGTCCAGCCAGTTCGGCCAGTGGCTCCAGGACGAAATCACCAAGCTGGATGCTGCCCAGGTCGCGATCCGTACCGGGGGCTATACGACGCAGACAGCCGAGGGTCTCTACTTCCGCGCTCATGATCTCAAGGGACTGGGAACCACCTACCAGTATCCGCTGGTTACCCGCCTCGCCGGTTCGCTCTGCAAGCTGCTGGACGACCCGAACAAACGCATGGGCGTGCCCATCAACCTGATTGATGCCCACATCGACGCCATTCGCGCCGTCGTCCGCGATCAGATCCAGACCGACGACCATCCGACGGGCCGCATCCTGGCGGAATCGCTGGAATCCAGCGTCGCGGCGCACCGCTCAGAGTAGCTCGCTCGCCTGTCCCTTCCGGGAAGGCGCACGCCTCACGCCACGTTCGCCGTGGTCATCTGCGCCGGCCCCGTGGCCGGCTGGTCCAGCCGTTCCATCAGATAGGCCAGATCGTCTCTCGGCGCATTGGGTCGCTGGGTTAGAAACCGCTCCAGCATCCGCTCGCGGAAGGCCTCACCGGAGGTGTCGGCCCCTTCGGCAGACAGTTGGCGCCAGGTATCCACCCCGGCGCGGAACGCGTGAAACAGACGCGGCGGCAGCCCCGCCCTGTCGTAGATCGCTCTCAGACCCAGCGGGCCCGCGTCATGAACCATAAGCCAGGCGCGAGGATGCGGCGTCGATGCAAGCTCCGCGACCCCGTGTTCGAACAGGGCCATCTTCCCTCGGGCAAGCGCTCGTAGCAGAAGCGAGGCCGTCAGCGCTTTTCTGGCATTCAGCTGGGCGACAAAGGTCTCGAGATCGGCGCTTGCTCCGGCCTGGTCGATCAGGTCGACCGTCGCGCGCTCGCGGGCAAAGCCGGACAGACGGATCGCGGTTTCGGGAGCCAAAGCATGACGGCTGATCAGGTGCTCCCGAACCGCATCACTGGCGAGGGCTACAAGCCGTTCGGTGATGTCCAGTGGCAGCACCTGACGATAGGCCAGGGCGGCGACGACATCCGGTGCCGATCCAAACCGGTCGACCACAGTGCCCATGGCCTGTTCGGAGATATCGGCGTTGTCGTTGGAAGCGAGGGTCCGTACCGCCTGCTCACACCCATCCGTGCTCAGGACCTCGGAGACGTCGCGTGAAACGACGGGCCGGGCCGCGATGGCCACCTGCCGCACAGCCGATCCGGCGCGCACAATCTCGATCAGATCCTCATCGGAGAACACGGGCGACGAACCGATGACCGGGAGAGCGATCGAGTCGATGTCCGCAGCAAGCTGGCGGGCTACGTCGCGAGGCAGGAGGTCCGAACTCTTCAGGGTCACTGCCAGCGCCCTGCGCACCAGTTCCGCCGCATCATTGGCGAGGACCCGCATGATCTTTTGCGCAGCCTCTCGGTCGGCATCGTCCAGGTTGACCCGGTCGATGCTCCGACACAGCTTGTGCGCCGCCGAGGCCCGCTCATCGTCATCGGTCGCCTTGATGAGCCGGCGGATGTCGATCTCGGTGAGGCGGGCGCGGTGGGCGGTCATGGAGCTCTTATGGATGGAGTCGCGGAGGACAGCACCCAGATTGGGCCCACAGGCTTAACGGGCGGTTTACCACGGGTGTCAGCCACCCTTTCTCGGCTCCGGCCCGAAGGCACCGCCGAAGCCTGCGGATTTGCCGTCGCCGTCCTGGCCCAGAAGCAGGGCCAACAGGCTCTGGTCCTGCTTCAACCGGTCCATGCGCGCCGCAAGGGCCATGTCCTTCTGGTCCAGAACGGGCGCGGATGGTGCAGCCGGCCCGACCACCGCACCCGAGGCCTCGCCCGCCGTGCGCTGCAGATTGGCATTCACTTCGGCTACCGTAGCTGGCCGGCCGTCGCGGTAGAAGATCGAGCGGTTGGCGGCCGCCGCCTGGGGAAACATTGCGACGGCGCTGGCCCCCGGACGCGTCGCCACCGCCTCCATGATCTGGGCCGCCCCTGCGGGCCCCAGGAAATGCGCGGCATAGAGGTCGCCCGCGCCCGGCTCGCGCCCGGTCCGGCCCCGCAGATAGGCGGCATTGGACGCCGTCAGCTCCCCGGCCATGGTTGAAGCGGCCTGCGGATCGAAGCGCAGGTCCAACACGACGTTCCTCGCTGATCCCTCGACCCGCCAGCGTCCGTCCGCGCCACGCTGGATCAGGTCGGCATACTGGCCGTATCCGTGCTTGGCCCCGTGCTGTTTGACTGTGGCCAGCCAAGTCTGATCGATAAACTGGAACAGTCCTGAGGCCGAGGACGTCCGCGCCCTTGCATTGGGGTTGAAGGCGCTCTCGCGCCGCGCGGTCTTCATCAGAAAGTCGAAATCCACGCCAGTGGCGGTCGAGGCGCGACGAATCGCAGCCTCCACCCCGCCCGACGCTGGAATCGCTCCGACAGTCATGGGCAAGAGCGTCGGAGATCGTGGTTAATCGAACGTTAAGATCGGTTAACACCATCACTCATACGATGAGCATGCGAAGCGCTGACAGAGCGCGGGCATGGTCGGCATCAGGCTCGCATTGCCGGAAAACTGAACCGCAACGGATCCATGGCTGCGGCGTGCAGACAGCGTGGTCGCCCCTCGACCCCATCGGCGACCACCCGCCCCACCAGCGGGCCCAAGAGCCAGCCATTTCGGCGCGGTGCGAGAGCCAGGTGCAACCCCGTGGGGCCCGCGCGTCCGGCCATGGGCAGGCCGTCACCGGTCGCACCCCGGATACCACCGCTCCATGTGACGGGCTCCAACAGACCCTGTCCCAGCAAACCTTCCGCCGCAGCCATCAGCCGACGCGACGCCACGGGGTCAGGGGCCGGATCGCGACTTCCGGACACCATGCTCGCGCCGATCAGAAGTTCGCCCTTCGCTGCAGCGACATAGCCGTCAGGACCGCGAAACACGCCCGGGACCGTCTCCTGCCGACTGCGGCCGATCTGGCCCGCGATGGGCTCAATCCTGTCGATCAGGATGGAAAGGTCCGGCTCCAGTCCGGGCAAGGCCTGGGCGGTCCCGGTCGCGATCACGATCTGGTTTGCCTTGATGGTGCTGCCGGTCGTCCGGACACGCCAGCCCGTCGGGTCGGGCGCCAAACTCAGCGCCTCAGCAAGCGCCACAGGCTGGCCAAGCGCCGTGACCAGTCCAGCCAGTGCGTCCACGGGGTCAATCCGGACGTCTCCAGGCACCTGAAGGCGCTTCCCGACCCACTCCACCTGGAAGCCCAGCGCCTCCAGTCGCGCAGCCTCGTCCTCGCCGTCGCCACCCCGCCATTCTGCCGGAGTCGTGTCGAGCGCCACGCCGATGCTGCGCGCGAACGCGGGCCAGAGCGCCGCTGCGTCCCGCAACAGCGCCGCCCGGGGCTGATCCGCACCATCCAGCAGGGATTCGAACGCCGGCGCGATCATACCCGCCGCAACCGACGATGCGTTCGGCCGGCCGGGGTCGATCACCCGAACATCTCGCCCGCGCGCCGTCAGCTCTGCAGCGACGCACAGGCCCAGAACGCCGGCACCGACGATCGCGATGTCACAGGAAATGTCAGCCACGGCCAGTCCTTCGACCGCCGCGGCGGCGATTTCAAGTCGCGGCCTGGCCGGGAGTCACTCCGCCGCCAGGTTCGCAGCTCCGTCCTGTCCCCGGGCCGCAGCGAGGCGATTGACCAGGTGCTCATGCTGACGCCACAGGACGGCTGGCAGGCGATCGCCGAATTGAGCGTAGAAGTCGGGTATCAGTGCCGCCTCCTCCGACCAGACTTCCGTGTCAACAGACAGCAGGGTGTCGAGATCGGCGTCCTCGAGTTCCAGGCCCGTCAGGTCCAGCGCCGTCCGGGTCGGCAGGCGGCCGACGGCCGTGTCGACGGCTTCCGCCTCGCCGTCCAGGCGTTCCGAAATCCACTTCAGGACACGAGCGTTGTCGCCAAAGCCCGGCCAGACGAATCGGCCGTCGGCCCCCTTGCGGAACCAGTTGACGAAATAGATGCCCGGCAGTTTGGCCGGATCGGCCTTCTCGCCCAAAGCTAGCCAATGGGCAAAATAGTCGCCCATGTTGTACCCGCAGAACGGCAGCATGGCGAAAGGATCGCGACGCAGGGTGCCGATCACATTCTCTGCTGCGGCGGTGCCTTCCGACGCCACGGTCGAGCCCATGAAAACGCCGTGCTCCCAGTCGAACGCCTCGGTCACCAGCGGGACGGCAGAGGCACGGCGGCCACCGAACAGGATGGCGTCGATCGGCACGCCCCGGGGGTCTTCCCACTCGGGCGCGATCGTCGGGCACTGAGCCGCAGGCGCGGCGAAGCGGGCGTTCGGATGGGCCGCCGGTTCGCCCGACGCCGGATCATGGGGCTGACCCTTCCAGTTGGTCAGGCCGGCCGGGACCTCCCGGGTCAGGCCTTCCCACCAGACATCGCCGTCCGCCGTCAGAGCCGTGTTGGTGAAGACGGTGTTGGTCGCCAGGGTCGCCAGCGCATTCTGGTTGGTATTGCGGCTGGTGCCCGGGGCGACGCCGAAGAACCCGGCTTCCGGATTCACCGCGTAGAGCCGCCCGTCCTCGCCGAAGCGCATCCAGGCAATGTCGTCGCCGATCGTCTCGGCCGTCCAGCCCGGAATCGAGGGCTGCAGCATCGCCAGATTGGTCTTGCCGCAGGCGCTGGGGAAGGCAGCGGCCATGTATTTGGCTCGCCCCTTGGGATCCGTCAGCTTCAGGATAAGCATATGCTCGGCCAGCCAGCCCTCGTCGCGGGCCATGACCGAGGCGATCCGCAGTGCATAGCATTTCTTGCCCAGCAGGGCGTTGCCGCCGTAGCCGGAACCAAAGGACCAGATTTCGCGGGTCTCGGGGAAATGGACGATCCATTTGTCCGGGTTGCAGGGCCAGGTCACGTCGGTCTGGCCGTCCGCAAGGGGGGCACCTAGGGTATGGACGGCGGGCACAAACACGCCGTCATCGCCCAGCACATCCAGCGCCGGCTGCCCCATGCGCGTCATGATGCCCATGGAAACGGCGACATAGCCGCTGTCGGTGATCTCGACGCCAAGCGCGCTGATGTGCGACCCCAGCGGACCCATGGAGAAGGGCACGACATACATCGTCCTCCCGGCCATGCAGCCGTCGAACAGCCCATGGAGACGCTCACGCATCTCAACGGGATCGGCCCAGTTGTTTGTCGGGCCGGCATCCTGCTGATCCTTGGGGCAGACGAAGGTGCGGCTTTCGACCCGTGCCACATCTCCAGGATCGGACGCGGCATAGTATCCGCCCGGCCGTTTCGTCTGATCCAGCGCCTTCAGCGTGCCGCGCTCGACCAGGTCCGCGATGATCGCGGCCTTCTCGGCTTCCGACCCGTCGCACCAGTGAACCCGCACCGGCTTCGTCAGCGCAGCGATCTGCTCCACCCATGCGATCAGCCCGGCATGGCGGGTTGGTGCCGGGCGCAGGCCCGGAATGGTCGAGATGGACTCCACGCGCACGCTCCTGAAACGTCGGCCCGGCTGGTCTGTCGCCGCCGTGGCCTTCCCTGTTTGTAACAGGGCCTCACGACCCGTTACAGCGCAATGACACCCGGGGCGACGGCGCGTCAACCGCTGCAAGATTTCGCCTCCCCGCGACCGGGCAGCGGACCGCGACGGGCGGAATCCAGTCGCGTCGGGAGACAGGCGGCTGTATCGGGAGGCGGTGAACAGTCTCGACCCCGTCCAGCCCGTATCCCTGCCCGGTGCCCGCGTCTCACCGGCGGTGGCGCGCAATACCGGTCCGATCCTGGATATTCTCCGGGTGCATCTGGCAGCCCGCGCGCGGGGACTGGAGATCGCTTCGGGCTCTGGCGAGCACGCTGTCGCCTTATCCCGCGCCATGCCGGGCACAGGCTGGACGCCCAGCGATCCATCGAGTGAGGCCCGTGCCAGTATCGCGGCCTGGGCCGCCGAGGCGGGACTGCCGAACCTGAACCCGCCCCTCGCGCTCGACGCCGCCGACCCGGCGACCTGGCCCGATGACGTCTTCCACGCCGTCGTCTGCGCCAACATGATCCACATCAGCCCGTGGGCGGCGACCGAAGGGCTGATGGCCGGCGCCGGACGCGTTCTGGCCAATCCGGGCGGACTGCTGGTCGTCTATGGTCCGTTTCGAGAGGCCGACGTGCCGCTGGCTCCCTCGAACGCCGCTTTCGACGACAGCCTGAAGGCCCGCGATGCCAGTTGGGGCTTGCGGGATCGCGACGCCGTCGTGGCCCTCGCCCGACGCCATGGCCTCCACCTGACGAGGCGTGTCGAGATGCCCGCCAACAACCTGATGCTGCTGTTCCGCCGCACCTGAATCCGAACCGGAGATCGACGATGAAATCCCTGCTTCTCGCCCTCGCGCTCGCAACGGCCGCTCCGGCCGCCCTGGCCCAGACACCGCCGGCAACCGCGACCCTCCCAACCCATCTGCCTTCACCCGCTCCGGCCTACGGACCTCCGATCGCACTGGAGACGGCCCGGGCCCTGATCGAACGCGCCGTGGTCTACGGGGAGACCAATGGCTGGAAGCTGGCCATCGCCATCGTCGAGCCCTCCGGCGAGCTGGTCGCCTTCGCCCGGATGGACGACACCCAGTACGGCTCGATCGAAGTGGCCCAGCGAAAGGCCGAGACTGCCGCACGCTACCGCATCCAGACCGCCCTGATGGAGGAGCGGGTCCAGGCCGGTCGCATTGTCACCCTCGCCAACCCGGAAGCTTTCGCAATAGCCGGCGGCGTACCTATCGTTGTGGATGGTCGCATCATCGGGGCCATCGGCGTGTCGGGTGCCACGGCTGCCGAGGACGCCCGGACAGCGCTCGCCGCTCTTGCCGGAGACTGACCCCGCCTTGGCCTTTTCCCGCCTCTACGACGGCCCTGAGCCCAGCCGCATCAACAAGTGGCTGGGTCAGACCGGCGTGTGCTCGCGCCGCGAGGCCGACGCCCTGATCGCGGACGGACTCGTCGCGATCGACGGCGAGGTCGTCAGAGACGCCGGCCGCAAGATCGAATCCGGTCAGACCCTGACCCTGTCCGACCGGGCCGAGACCGCCCTGGCGGCCGGGGTGACGATCGTGATGCACAAGCCGCTCGGCTTCGTTTCCGGCCAGCCCGAGCCAGGCAAGATCCCCGCCGTGCGGCTGCTGACCGACGCCAACCGGATCGGCGACGGGGCCGCGCCGGCTGTCGACGCCTCCCTCCCCCCCATCGGACGTCTGGACGAGGATTCCCGGGGCCTGCTGATGCTGTCGTCTGACGGGGTCGTGGCCAAGGCCGTGATCGGGCCCCAGTCTCGACTGGACAAGGAATACCTCGTCCGCGTCGCCGGTGATGTTACCGAGAAGAAGCTCGCCCTGCTCCGTCACGGCATTATGCTGGATGGGCGTCAGCTGAAGCATGCGCGGGTTACCCGCATGGATCAGCAGAGGCTGCGCTTCGTCCTGACCGAGGGCCGGAACCGCCAGATCCGGCGTATGTGCGACCATGCCGATCTTGAGGTCACCGATCTGCTCCGTATACGGATTGGGCCCATTCGCCTCGACGATCTGCCCGAGGGCACCTGGCGGATGCTGACGGCGGCGGAGCGCGTGGCGCTGCTGGTCTGATCGCCGAAACCGGAGCGCAAACGGGTGACTGGCGATCAGAAGAGTTTCGACACACCACCGGAGCCCGGCTCGCCGAGGGTGAAGGTCTGCGTCTCGCTCCGGCCTCCAAGGACGCCAACCGCCGAAATGACGCTCGGGGTGAAGTGCAGCACAGCGACAGAGTCCCCCGCCGGGCAGTAGACATGGACGCCCGGATACCGCTCTGCGACCTTGAGATTGAGCTGTTCGATGGTCTTGGGCTCGAGTATCTCCACCACCCGTCCCGCCATCGACAGGCCCACGCCGTTGCCCTCGGCTCCGCTTTCGGATCGGATCGCTACGGAGGCACGAGGATCGGCCAGGAGATTGGCGAACTTCTGGCTCGACCGGGCCACGATGAAATACAGATTCAGACCTTCGTTCGTATAGCCGACGGTGGTCGCCTGCGGCCAGCCGTCGGGCCGGTTACAGGCCAGGGTCATCAACCGTTCCCGGTTGAGCAGGTCGACGACGGCCGCAACGGCCGGACCGGGCATGGGCGGGGCGCTCACGAGTCTACCTTCAGGGTCTCGAGATAGGCGATCAGATCGTCGATCTCGCTGGCGCGGAAGACGAACTCGGGCATGGCCGGGTGGCCGGTGACCAGCCCTTCGCCGAAGGCTTCTTCCAGCTGATCGAGCGGGTAGCGCAGGACGATCTCGCGGAACGGCGTGGCGGCGGCCATCGGGCTAGGCCCCACAGCTGTGGTCGCATGACAGACGGCGCACGCTTCGCCGGTCAGTCGCCGTCCGCGATCAATCGCCAGGCGCATCTCGTCCGGGGCGTTCGCTTGCGTGCGCGCGACCGGAGCCGGGTCCATCTGAACCGACTCGATGCCGGGGTCACGCGCGCAGCCGCCCGAAACGGCGCAGATCAGAACGAAGGCGGCAGTGATGCGGGGGGTAACCATTCGATATCTCCGAGACTCGACTCACTATCGCCGGGTCGGCACCCGCTTGCCTTGATCTCCATCAAAGCACGCGCCTGAGGTCCGGGTAATAAGCGAAACTCAGGGAGATCGCCAATGACATACGCCAGTCTGCTCGTCGCCGTTGATGACGGTCCGGAAAGCGACGGCCGCCTCGAACTCGCCTGTGACCTGTCGATCGCGTTCGACGCCCACCTGATCGGCCTGTGCGCCGGGTCAGTCGAGACGGCGCTCTACGACCCGCTCGGAGGCGGAGCCATGCTCGGCGAACTGCTGACCCTGTATCGCGACATGGCGCAGGCCGATGTCGAACGGGCCCGGGTCCGCTTCCTTGAGATCGTCAAGAACCGTGCCGTCGAGTCGGGGTGGCGGGGCCAGATCGGCTATCCCGCCGCAGCCTGTTCGCAGGCGGCCCGGGCGGCGGATCTTGTTATTCTGGGGAGCCGCAACCCGAGCGCGCCGTCCCGGGCACCGGATGTTGCCGACGTCCTCATGGGGTGTGGCCGCCCCGTCCTCGTGGTACCGCCGACGCGGCTGCGAAATCCGGTCGGACAGCCTGCCCTAGTGGCCTGGAATGATCGGCGGGAGGCCCGGTTCGCCCTCACCTCGGCCCTTCCCCTGCTCCGGCACGCCAGCGGGGTCACCCTCTATTCGGTGAGCTCAACCGTTGATGCGCCGTTCGGGACGGACGAGATGGCCGACGTGATCCAGTTCCTCGCGCGGCACAATATCACGGCCGAAGCGGTGATCGCGCCGCCGGGCGAGGCCTCGACCGGTCGTCAGATTCTTGATGAAGCCCTCGCCCGAAACGCCGGTCTCATCGTGGCGGGCGGCTACGGCCACCCCCGTCTGCGGGAATGGGCTCTCGGCGGGGTGACCCGCGACTTGATAAACGATAGTCCGATCTGTCTCTGCCTTGCTCACTAGGAATCTCTCATGACCACAAAGGCCCAACACATCCGCCTGAAACTGGCCCGCGAGCCCGGCCATCCGCAGGGAGACGCGAGCACCGGCTACGACATCGTGGCCTTCCTCAACGATGAGGGCCGGCTCGATCTCGCGGCGTGTCGCGCGGACGCCGCCCGCTGTCGGGTCCGTCGATTCGTTGACGATGAAACGGTGGCAGTCGGACAATTGCGGCACTCGACCGGGGATCGGTGGCTCCTTGATTTCCCTGATGGCGATCACGAAGACGCGACCGGCTTCCGCCTCGGCGACGAGCGGTTCGTTCTGGGTGAGTATGTCTCGATCATTGCCGGGGACGGAACCACCCACACCTACTACGTCGACCTCGTCGCAGAGACCTGACGTCGGCAGGCCCCTTCCGTGAGCCGCGCTCTCAAACATAGGCGCAGGGAACACTTCATCGCCACCGCCCGCCGGAGTGGTCGACCGGGGACGGCCCGGCTTTTCCCGGGCGAGGACGTGGGTCGTTCTGGTTGCCGATTTCGATTACACTCCGGACGTCATGCGGCTGACGAGGGATGAGACCATGAGGCTGGACCCGATGTTCTGTGTGAAAGCCGCTTTGGTACTGGGCATCCTGGCTGCGACGAGTGCCGTCTCGGCGGCCGAGCCCGGTCAGCAGGACCGCGCCCCTTCCATTCGCACCGGTGAGCGGTTGGTCCTGTCGCACTGCGCGAGTTGCCATGCCGTTGGCCCAGCCGAAAACAGCCCCCTTCCCCAGGCCCCGCCATTTCGGGAACTCAGCCAGCGCTATCCCGTGCGCCATCTGGAGGAGGCGTTGGCGGAAGGGATCGTTACGGCCCACCCCGACATGCCCGAGTTCGTCTTTTCAGCAGAAGAGGCAAGCGACATTGTCGCCTACCTCGAGAGTCTGCCGGCAGGCAAGATGCGGCATCAGAGATGATCTTCGGGCATCGGGCGGCTTTCGCACCAAATCGAAAAACCGCCCACCACCAGAATGAAGAAGGCGAAGGCGGCGACGATCAGGGCGACGAAGGGAACGGCATGGGCAGGCATTGCGGGTCTCCAGTGAGAGCTTGAGCCTCACCCCCGCCAACGCCCAGTGCCTTGATCGAAATCAATCGATTACAGGTTGCTGAGCAACCGACAGATGCCCCCGGAGAGGGCCAGATTGACGATCTGGTTCCGGCCCGCGCCAACCTTCGACCCCGGATCTGGGGCCAGTGGTCGTGCGCGCATCAAGCCCTCATCGACCGTCTCGGGGCACAACCCCTGACCCTCGGGCACCCTGCGAGAGGTTTGGACCAGGTCACCAAGGCCTTGATCAGAATCCGTGGCACGTTCTCGCCGCCCGGTTTAGAAAGGATGGGCGGCTTAAGAGGCGCGATCCATGCTCGAGCTCAAAAAACTTCCCGACGGGTGCACCGGACGTCGGCAGACAAATGGGTGCGACACGTGCGGGGCGCGGGCGTTCAGCGTCTGTTTGAGCATCGACGATGCCAACCTTTCCCGGCTCAACGCCCTCGCCGAACGGATAGCCCTCGCCCCCGGGGACGTCCTGATCCGCGAGGGCGACCCGGCCAGTCATGTCTTCAACATCTCGGGCGGCTCGGTGCGGGTCTACCGGCTGCTCTCTGACGGCCGGCGCCAGATCACGGGTTTCCTGTTCGCGGGAGATTTCCTGGGCCTGGCGACCGGCGATCGCTATGCCTTCTCTGCCGAGGCGATCGAATCTGGCTCCGTCTGCCGGTTTCGGAAGCCGGACTATCGCGCCCTGATCCTGACGACCCCGGCGCTTGAAGCCATTCTTCTGGACCGCGCCCACCACGAGCTCGCCGCGGCCCAGGCCCAGATGCTGCTGCTGGGCCGCAAGACGGCGATCGAACGGGTCGCGACCTTCCTGCGGGATCTCTCCGGCGTCGATCCGATGCGGCCATTGCCCGCCGGCCGCGTTCATCTGCCGATGACCCGCGCCGAAATGGCCGACTATCTCGGCCTGACTATCGAGACCGTCAGCCGCGTCCTGACGCGGCTCAAGACCGAGGGCGTCATCCGGTTGCTTTCGCTGAACCAGCTCGAGATCGCGCGGCCGAAGCGACTTGAAGCGCTGGCAGACGGCGAGGCCTGACGCCCGGGCCGCAGCACCCCGCGTCCAGCACCCGGAAAACGATCAGGCTTTAAGTCCGTCGGATCACGTCAATCAGGGGGCCGCCGGGACCCCGGGTCAGGATCGCCTCGATGCCGTACGCACGCTTCAACACCTCGGCGGACAGGGCTGTTGCGGGAGGCTCATCAGCCAGAACGGCACCGTCGGCCAGGACGATGATGCGGTCAGAGAGGCGCAGCGCCATCGACAGGTCATGCAGGGTCACGACGATGCCGATGCCCTCATCAGCCAGTCGCCTGAACAGGGCCGCGGCGTCCAGTTGATGGGCCGGATCGAGACCGGCCAGGGGTTCGTCCGCCAGTAGCCACTGAGGCTCTCCGGCGAGCGCCCGCGCGATCAGTACCCGCGCCCGCTCGCCGCCCGACAGCGTGTCGACGATCCGGTGCTCGAACTCGGAGACATTGGCCGCCGCCATGGCCCGGTCGACCACCGTACGGTCTTCCGCCGTCTGACCCCTTGCGCCGATCAAGGGCGTACGCCCGAGTTCGATCAGGGTCCTCGCATCGACCGCCCAGGCGATCTCCGGCGTCTGGGGCAGGAAGGCCAGCCGCCGGGCGCGGTCGCGCGGCTTGATCGCCGACAGGGCGACGCCGTCCAGCGCCGCAGTCCCCGACGACGGTTCC
Source organism: Caulobacterales bacterium (assembly GCA_038250335.1). Classification (GTDB taxonomy): domain Bacteria; phylum Pseudomonadota; class Alphaproteobacteria; order Caulobacterales; family Caulobacteraceae; genus Brevundimonas. The sequence continues at coordinate 26,919 of JBBSCK010000002.1, read as the reverse complement.
ATTAGTCCAGCAAGACAGCTCAGCAGGGTGGACTTGCCCGCGCCGTTCGGCCCAACGATGGCCGTCACCCTGCCCGCCTCGATCGACAGGCTGACCGCCGCGAGGATGCCCTTCCCGCCCATGTGGACGCTCAGGTCGGTGCACGACAGGACGCTCATGCGATCGTCCTGCGCAGACGCAGCAGCAGGACCAGAAAGAACGGCGCGCCCAGAGCCGCCATGGCCACGCCCAGCTTCACCTCGCCCGCAGTCGGGGTGAGCCGCACGAGAATGTCGCCGGCGAGCACAACAACTGCCCCGCCGAGGATGCTGGGCACAAGCAGGGCACCCGGCCTCGCGCCAACCAGAGGCCGGAGCAGATGCGGCGTCACCAGACCCACGAAACCGATCACGCCCGTGACCGCGACGCTGGCTCCGGCGGCGAGCGCTACCCCCACAGCCAGCGTCCAGCGGGTGCGGCCCATGGAAATACCGAGCGAGCGGGCGCCGACCTCGCCCAGGGTCAGGGCGTCCAGTGCTCGGCCCGTGGTCAGCATCAGGCCGCAGCCGAGCACAATTAGAGGCAGGGCGATCGTCACCTCCTCAAAGCTGCGATCTGCCAGCGAGCCCATCAGCCAGTCGACAATCTCGTTCACCGCCCACGGATTGGGGGCCAGCGATAGCGCCAGCGAGACGCCCGCGCTGGACAGGATGTTCAGGATGGCCCCGGCCAGGATGAAGGTGACCAGACTGGAAGCCGAGCCTGACAACACCATCAGGATCGCGACGCCGATCAGCGCCCCGCTGACCGCCGCAACCGGCAAGGCCCAGGGCACGACTGCGGTGACGCCATAGTAGAGGGTCAGGACGGCCCCAAGCGCGGCCATGGCTGACACCCCAAGGACGCCAGGATCGGCCAGGGGATTGCGCGTATAGCCCTGAAGCACCGCACCCGAAAGCCCCAGCGCAGCCCCGACGGCGAGGCCCAGCAGGGTGCGCGGCAGGCGCAGTTCGAAAACGATGGCCCAACGCGGATCAGCCTCGGGCGAAACCCAGACGTTCCATGGCACCCAGACCTTCCCGGCGATCAGGCTGACCCCGGACAGAAGCAGAAGCGCGACCAGCAGTCCGGCGTAAAGAAGGCTGCGGCTGACCGGTCTCATGCCTGCGTCAACAGCGCCGCATCGCGCGCGCGTGCCAGTGCCGCCGCAGTCTTGATCAGCACCGGACCGCCGCAGAATAGCAACCGTTCGGGAAAGACGGCCCGGTGCATCTCGTCGGCGAGGCGGGTCAGGGCCGGATGGTCCAAAATCCGTTCGGCCCGGCTGGCCGCGCCGGGCAGAGGTTCACCGGCCAGCAGAATGTCCGGTGGATCGGCGAGCACGCGTTCAAGGGGAAGGTTCAACGAGCCCGTCAGCCCATACCGGGACGCCGCATTCATCAGTCCGACGCGCCTCATCATTTCGTCCATCAGGCTGCCGGGTCCGGAAACGAAGCCGCCGGGCATGAACACGAGGGCTGACAGCGACGATGTTCCGGGACGCGGTCCAGCGGCCTTCAGCGCCGCTTCGATCCGTCCGGACAGGGCAAGGCCCCGCGCCGGATGTCCGACCAGACGGGCGAGTTCACGCACCTGTTGAAGACTGTCCGCCACCGTTTCGGGGACATCGAACAGCGCGGTCCGGATACCGGCGCGCTCAATCGCTGCCCGGCTTGCGCGCGCGCCCAGGCGGGGGGCCAGCACCATATCGGGCTGCAGGGCGATGACCTCCTCGGCCGACCCCCAGGTGAACGGCAGGGTGCGGGCCAGGTCGGCGATCGTGGATCCATAGTGATCCCGCGCATAGTGGCTGAGCGCGGCGATCTGCCCGGGGTCGGCCACCTCGACCAGAATGACGTCGAGGCAGGGGTTGAGCGAGATCACGCTGCGCGGCGGACCTCCGGGCATGGATGTGGAGACTGCCCGGCCGGCCGGGCGACAGCCGGCCGCCGCTGCGCCGAGGGCAACGGCCATGCTGGCGACGACGACTGTCCTGCGATCGTGTATTCCGCCGCCCTGCATGCGCTTCCCCTAGAACCGGGCTCGCACGCCCAGGAAAGCGCCGCGCCCGGGCTCCCCATAGTTGCGCGTCGTCTCATAGACCGCGTCACCAACGTTCTCGACCCGGCCGTAGACTTCGATCGTGTCGTTCAGAGGGAGGGACGCCCGCAGATCGACAAGGGTATAGCCCTCCAGCCGCGTGGTGTTCGACGCATTGTCGAAACTCTCGCCCGCATGCCGGATGGCGACGGAGGTCGACAGACCCAAGGGCCAGACCCAGGTCGCGACAAGGTTCGCAGTGTCCTTCGGACGGCGGGCCAGATCACGGCTGACGCTCGCACCTGGCGTCCGGTTCTCGGTGTTCGTCCGGGTATAATTGGCTTGCATATCCAAGGCTCCCAGCGTCAGGCCTGCCAGCAATTCAACCCCATTCGCCTCGGTCCGGGCGATGTTGTCGTAGTAGCCGAACCGGCGCCGGCCGTTCACGAAACAGGGCGGAGCGGTCGTCGCCGTCGCAGTACTCAGGCAGGAGACGAAGTCGATCTGATTGGTCGTTTCGCGTGCGAAATAGGTCGCTGCAAACACCAGATTGCCGTCCAGCAGCCGTTGCTCGATGCCCGCGTCCCAGCCGTCGGCTTCTTCGGGGCGCAGGGCCAGGTTCCCGAAGTCGCTGTAGAGCTGAAAAAGGCTCGGGGCCTTGAAGCCCTGGCCGAAACTGGCGCGCAGCAGGGTCGCCCCGGCGTTCAGGGACCAGGCTGCAGCCGCCTGACCCACGGTCTTGCCGCCGAAGGTGTCATGCTCATCGCGCCGCAGGCCGCCGGTCAAGGTGAGACCATCGAGGACTTCGGCCTGCAGCTGCGCATAGACGCCGTCGATGCCGACCTCGGCACCCGAGCGTGCGGGATTGGGCATAAAGGCCGATGGCGAGGCAGTGCTGAAAGCCGAATCCTCGTGCTCGGCGCCAAAGGTGGCGGTCCAGCCTTCGCGGACATCAAGGACGCCCTGATACTCATAGCGATGGTTCCGGCCTTCGGCATCGAAAGTGACTGCCGTTGTGGCCTGGCCGGGGTTCAGGTTCTGCCGGTCGGTCCGGGTGAAGCCATAGGCCACGCGGTTGCTGAGGCGACCGTCGAACAGGTCGAAGTTCAGGCCGGCGTACGTCACAAGGTCACGGGTGGTTCCGGTCTCGCGGGTATCCCCAAACGCAAACGTCGGGGCCGGGAAGCCGTCAAAATCGACGTCGCCCCTGGAATAGACCGCGCGAAGGTCGGCCGAGACGCCCTCGAAAATCCGGATATTGGCCCGACCGCTCAGGCCAAAGTTTTCGTAGCCGTCATCCTCGGTTCCGCGCGCGAAGGTCGAGAAGCCGTCGCTGTGGTAGTGCGACGCCGCCAGCCGCCAGGTGGCGCGTTCGGTCGCTCCACCGACGCCGCCACGCAGATAGCGGGTACCGCGCGAACCGGCCTCGGCGTTGAGGCCGGCCTGAAATGGACGGGTCGGTTGGGCGCTTACGATATTGACCACGCCGCCGATGGCCTGACTGCCCCACAGCGTCGACTGGGCACCACGCAGGACCTCGATGCGCGCGACATCGCCGACCAGAAGGTTGCCGAAATTGAAGCCGCCACCGACGCCGGACGGGTCGTTCAGCTTGACCCCGTCGATGACGGCCACGGTCTGGTCGGTTTCCGCGCCGCGAATACGGACCGAGGTCGAACTGCCGATGCCACCGTTTCGCGACAGGCTGACGCCGGGGGTGCGGATCAGCAGGTCGGCCACAGCGACCGTCTGGCCGGCTTCAATCTCCCCTGACGTCAGGACTGTCACGGACTGTCCGACGCGGTCCGCCACTTGGGCAGAGCGGTTGGCGGTAACGATCACATCTTCCAGCAGGGTGGCGTCGGTGATCGCGGCAGCGGCCGGCCGGTTGATCGAAGACTGCGCCACGGTGCCTGTGGTGGTCAGGAAAAGCGCAGCAGCGGCTGCACTCAGAAGGAGGTCGTATCTCATGCGGGTCCAATCCCTTTGCTCGACAACGCGCCGGCCCCACGAGACCGCGATCGAACACAGACGCGCCCGGTCGCAGCCGCGCGGACACGCGGCACAACAGACGTCGTCATTCGGGTAGATCCCGTTCCGCTCGGCACACCACGTCCGCGCGAAGGACGACCACGACGGGCAGGTCTCCTGGCTCACGGGTCAATGCCGGTGCACGCCGCCTTCCCAGATCCTCCGGTCGAAACCCTTGGACCCAGTGGCTGTTGGCGCGCGGGCTCGCCGCTTACAGTTGCGTGGGCAGCCCAGGTTTTCCACCTGAGTTCCCTTTTAATCCCCATCGCTGGGGAACCTGTCGCAGCTTCGCCTTAGGCCAATGCGTCCCTGTCCGCAATGCAGGTGTGGGACGAAAGGCATGCGCGCTGCAGTCCCGTTTCAACACTCGGCAGGGTCTGATCTGCAAGCTGCCAACGAGATATTAACCATGTCCCCAGACCCTGACGTTGACGCTCCTGAACGTGGGCGCGGTTTCAGGCAGCAGGTTCGCGATGTCGGTCCACCCGCCCTCCGGTTTGGCAGCGGCATCGATGTTGAACGGTATTGTCGGCAATGCCGCATCCGCCGACCGCCTGGCCGCCCTGTCCGGGTCCGTCGGGAAAAAGGGTCGCGGGGGCCGGGCGCGAAAAGCTGGAAAGGCCCGGCTGGCGGTGATTGTAAAGCACCTGCAGGGCGGCCTGAGACATCTGGCGTTAGGCGAGCCTGCGCGGGCAGTCGATGCTGCCATGGCCGCCCTGAATCTGGATGAGAAATACGGCCTCTCCTGGCACGTTCTGGCCATTTCCCTGGAAAAGGCCAGCGAACTGGAAAAGGCCTTCACCGCCTATGAGGCCGCTCTCCGGCTCATGCCAGACGATCCTGCGCTGATCGGTGACCTGGGCAGTCTCGCGCACCGACTGGGTCATCTTGACCTCGCAGAGAAGCTCTACCTGAGACATCTTGCGGTCAATCCTGGCAATCCCGAGGTGACCAACAATCTCGCCTCGGTCCTTCGCGAGGGCAACCGCTATGGCGAAGCCATCGATATTCTGCGCTCCGTGATCGCCGCTCATCCCGGGATGGCGTTGCTATGGAACGGTCTTGGCTCCGTCGTCAGTGATCGGGGCGACATGCGCGATTCCCTGCCATTTTACGATGAGGCGATCCGTCTCGATCCCGGATTCTACAAGGCACAATACAATCGGGCGAACGTCCGCATGGGTCTGGGTGATCCGGAAGGTGCGCTTGCCGACATTGATGTCGCCCTTCAAGGCGTGAAAGACGCTGGTGATGTCGCCACGATGAAGATGGCCAAGGCCTTCACCCAGATGATGATTGGCGACCTGTCGGGCGGCTTCGCGACCTATGAGGCGCGGTTCGACCCTGCGCTGTCCGAGGCGGTCAGCTTTCAGGATTTCGGAGAGCGATGGTCCCCTGAAGCCGAACTCGCGGGCAAGACTCTCCTGATCTATGGCGAGCAGGGTCTGGGAGATGAAGTTCTGTTCGCCAATCTGCTAGGTGATGTCATCAAGGCCGTCGGACCGGCGGGCCGGGTGGTCCTGGCCACAGAAGCAAGGCTGGTGCCTCTGTTTCAGCGGAGCCATCCGGAGCTTCTGGTGCAGGCTCACAGGACGGTATCCTACCATGGCCGCCTGATCCGCTACATCGAGTTTGACGGAACGCCGCCCGAGATCAATCTGTGGGCACCGATGGGCAGCCTTTTCCGTGTCTTCCGCGACTCCGTCGACCGTTTTCCGGATCAGGCGGCTTTCCTAAAGCCCGCCCCTGGGCGGGTGGTGCACTGGCGCCGGGTTCTGGATGCTCATGGCCCGATGCCCAAGGTGGGCGTCATGTGGAAGAGCCTCATTATGAAAGGCTCACGCGTTAGGGGCTTTGTTCCGTTCGACCTCTGGGGCTCGATCCTCGCTGTCCCCGGCGTGCAGTTCGTGAACCTGCAGTACGGCGACTGCTCAATGGAAATAGCGAGGGCCAGGGAGGCGGGACTGGATCTGTGGACCCCGCCGGGCATAGACCTGAAGGCCGATCTGGATGATGTGGCGGCCCTCTGTTCCGCTCTGGACCTTGTGATCGGGCCCATGGCGGCGACGACAAACATTGCGGCGGCTTGCGGAACCGATACCTGGATCATCTCGATGCCGGACGCGTGGCCGCGCTTCGGCACCGACCGCCTGCCTTGCTACCCGTCAGCGCGGTTATTTCCCGTCGAAGGCTTTGGCGAGTGGCACGGTGTGATGGGCCGGATCGAGTCCGCGCTGCGTCAGGAGGTGGCAAAACCCGCAAACGGGTCCACGGCAGCGGCGTGAGCGGCTTCATCCCATACGGCCGGCAGCTGATCGAGGCCGACGATGAGACCGCAGTCCTGGCTGCGCTCCGTTCCGACTACCTGACGCAGGGACCTGCGACCAAGGCATTCGAGGATGACCTGGCGGCCTACGTCGGCGCGCAATATTGCGTGGCGGTATCGAGCGCGACTGCGGGTCTCCATATCGCCATCGCTGCGCTGGATCTGCCCGCCGGCGAAGCGATCACGTCACCCAACACCTTCGTCGCGACGGCCAATGCCATGGCCTATGTCGGGCTGGATCCGGTCCTGGCGGATATCAGCCCGGATACGTTCAACCTCTCGCCCGCAGCGGCCCGAGCGGCCATCACCGGGCGGACCCGCCTGATCGTACCGGTGCATTTCGCGGGCCTCCCGGCCGACATGGAGGCGCTCGACGAACTCGCCGCAGAGCATGACCTCGGTCTGATCGAGGATGCGGCGCATGCGATCGGATCGGACTACACCTCAGGCGGCCGTGTCGGGAACGGACGCTTCGCGGCCCTGACCGTGTTCTCGTTCCATCCGGTCAAGTCGATGACGACCGGCGAAGGCGGTGCTGTCACCACCAACGACCCCGCCCTCTACGAGCGGCTGCTGATGCTCCGCTCTCACGGGATCACCCGAGATCCCACCCGGCTGACCGATGCGCCGGGCCCTTGGTGGTACGAACAGCAGGTGCTGGGCTTCAACTACCGGATGACCGATGTCCAGGCGTCGCTCGGTGCCAGCCAGCTTCGCAAGCTGGATCGGTTCGCAGACCGCCGGCGGACAATCATTGCGCGCTATCGCACTGCATTTTCGAGCCTGTCGTGGCTGACCCTGCCCTTCGATGCCGGCCCGCAGCGGGTCTGCTACCACCTGTTTGTGGCGCGGTTCGATTTCGAGGCGATGGGGCGGACCCGGGCCGAGGTCATGGCCGCCCTCGCGGCCGACGGTGTGGGCTCGCAGGTGCATTACATTCCGGTCTACCGGCAACCCTGGCATGCCGCGCGAACGGGCGACCACACGGCGCAGTTTCCGGCCAATGAGTCCTATTACGCGCAGTGCCTCAGCCTGCCGCTCTATCCGGCAATGACGGATGATGATGTCGAGCGGGTGATCACCGCCGTGCGATGTCTGGGATGAGCGCGGGTCGCGCGCTGGCGGTGATCCCGGCCCGCGGGGGATCCAAGCGAATCCCGCGCAAGAACATCCGTCTTTTCGCGGGTCGACCGATCCTGGCCTGGCCCGTCAAGGCCGCACTCGACAGCGAACTGTTCGATACCGTCATGGTGTCGACCGAGGATGACGAGATCGCCCGGGTCGCCCGCGAGGCGGGGGCGGAAACGCCGTTCCTGCGTAGCCGCGAGACGGCGGACGATCATTCCTCTCTGCTGGACGTGCTGGCCGAGGTTGTGGCGACCTATCGCGCGCGGGGCGAGATGTTCGACACCATCTGCTGCATCCTGCCGACCGCAACGCTGGTGACGGCCGATCGTCTGGGGACGGGCCATGCGATGTTCGAGACCGGCGCCTTCGACAGCGTCTTTCCGGTGACCCGCTTCCCCGCACCGATCCAGCGAGCCCTGCGTCGCGACGCCGACGGCATGATCTCGATGTTTCAGCCCGAGCACTACCGTTCCCGCTCGCAGGATCTGGAACCCGCCTACCATGACGCCGGACAGTTCTACTGGATGAGCGATCACGCCTGCCTCGAACGAACACCGACGTTTGAGGGACGAGCGGGCAGTTTCGTCATCGACGAGACGGAGGTCCAGGACATCGACACGGAAGTCGACTGGCGGCTGGCCGAACTAAAGCACCAGCTGCTGCATTCCGGCACGACCTGATGGACCCGGCGGGCCTTCTGGTCGTCTACACTGAGGGGGACCGGGTCCGGGGGCTTGGCCACGTCAGCCGGTGCAGCGCCTATGCGGACGAGTGGCGACGCTGCGGAGGCCATGTGCATTGGGTGCTGGACGGCGACGAAACGGCGGTCGGCATGATCGGCCCGCAACAGACCGTTGAAATTATGCGCTGGCAGGACGCAGCTCCCGAGGCACTGATCGACCGGGCTGGCGAGGTGACGCTCGTCGACTCCTATAGCGCGACGGCCGGGACGCTCGACGCTATCGCGGCGATGGCGGGCATCAAGGTCTATATGGACGATCTTTGGCGCGACTGGCCCGCCGGACTGGTCGTGCATCCGGCCCCTGATCCGCGGCCCGACAACGCCACGGCTCTGTATCCCCGCACGGTCTGGCTGGAGGGGCCAGGCTGGCACCCCCTGCGCGCGCCGTTCTGGGACGTCGGGCCGCGTGCGCCTGTGAGGGCCGATATCGAACGTGTGCTGGTGGTGTTCGGCGGCGGAGATCTCAGGTCCATTGGAACCCGGATGGCGGGTCTGGCGAGGACCGTCTGTCCCGGAGCAATGATCGATCTGGTTCTGGGAGCCGGTCAGGGAAAGCCGGCCCAGTCTGCGGAACTCACCATCCATCAGGCGATCGATGCGGGGGGGATGGCGAGGTTGATGCTTGAGGCCGATGTCGCGATCAGCGGGGCGGGTCAGACAGTGTTCGAGCTGGCGCGTTGCGGAACGCCCACGGTGATGGTCGGGATCGCCGACAACCAGCGCGCCAATCGGGAGCACTGGCCAGAGCTGTGCGGTTTCGTCGATGCAGGCCCGTGGGACGCGGATGATCTGGATGCCCGGGTCCGGATCGGCCTCGAGAGCCTCCTCGCTCCCGCCGGGCGCCAGGCCGTCATGGAACGGGCCCCCAATGTCGTCGATGGCCAGGGCGTTCGTCGACTGTTTGATCGTCTTGGTCAGCCTCACGCGCAAAGGATCGATTGATGCTCTACGCCGATTGCCGCCTGAGGGTCCTCACACCCGATGACAGCGCGCGGGTCCTGTCGTGGCGCAATCAGGACCGGGTGCGGGCCGGCATGTACAGCGACCACATCATCACCCAGGACGAACACGACCGATGGTTCGCGGCCGCCCTGATCGACGCGACGGCGGCGTATTACATTTTCGAACATCAGGACCGACCGCTGGGATTCGTGTCGTTCACCGGCATCAGCCGGGTCCATAACCGGTGCACTTGGGCCTTCTATCTCGGCGAGGCAGACTCCCCGCGCGGCTCGGGCGCGACCATGGAACTGCTCGCCCTGGATGAGGCTTTCGGCGTTATCGGAATCGGAAAACTCTGCTGCGAGGTTTTCGTTTTCAACGCCGGGGTGGTGCGGCTGCATCACCGGTTCGGCTTCCTCGAGGAGGGGCGTTTCGTGAACCACTATCGCAAGAACGGAGAGATGCAGGACATCGTCTGTCTGGCCCGGTTCGCGGCCAACTGGCCGACCGACCGCGTGCCCCTGATGGCGACGGTCTTCGAAGGCGCGTCGGCGTGAGCTTCACGTATCCGGATCACGTCTTCATGGTCGCCGAGCTCTCGGCAAACCACGGCGGATCGCTCGACGTCTGTCTGCAGACGGTCCGCGCGGCGGCTGCCGCAGGGGCCGACGCGATCAAGCTGCAGACCTACACCGCCGACGGCATCACGCTCGACTGCGGCACGCCCCCGTTCCAGATCCGGGACGGAACGCTCTGGGACGGCACGACCCTGCATGCCCTGTATCGGGAGGCCCAGACGCCTTGGGAATGGCACGCGCCGATCCAGGCCGAGGCCTACCGCCATGGCCTGACCTTCTTCTCGTCGCCCTTCGATTTCGCCGCCGTCGATTTTCTCGACGCCATGGATGTTCCGATCTTCAAGATCGCCTCGTTTGAAATCTGCGACATTCCGCTGATCGAGCACGCAGCGTCCAAGGGGCGCGCCATGATCATGTCGACCGGTATCGCCGGTCTGGCGGAAATCGAGGAGGCCATTGCGGCCTGTCACCGGCAGGGCAATCACGACGTGACGCTGCTGAAATGCACCTCGTCCTATCCGGCGCTCCCGTCCGACGCCAATCTGGCGACGATCCCGCTGTGGGCGCAGACGTTCGGCGTCCGGATGGGCCTGTCGGATCACACGACTGACGACGCCGTGGCCATCCGCGCCGTCGCCCTGGGGGCCCGGGTGATCGAGAAGCATTTCATCCTCGACCGGGCCATCGGCGGACCGGACGCCAGCTTTTCCCTGACGCCCGACGAGTTCGCCCGTCTGGTTCAGGGCGTTCGCGTCGCCGAACAGGCGATCGGGGGCATCCAGTCCGGGCCAACAGGACAGGCCTTGGTCAACCGGCGGTTCGGCCGCTCGCTGTTCATCGCCGAGGACGTTAAGGCCGGCGATTTTCTGACCCCCGCGAGCCTGCGCTCGGTCCGCCCCGGAGACGGGCTGCATCCCCGATATTATCCGGACGTGCTGGGTCGAACACTGAGACGCGATGCGGTCAAGGGCACGCCCGTCGACTGGTCGATGCTGGACTGAGGCGGGGTCTAGGTCTTCGCACCGGCATTGAAGGTGCGGGTTTCTTCGACACTGAGGAAGTGCGGATTAGTTCCGGAATGATATTCAAAATCTGACCCGACGTGGACACCCTGATCGCCCAGGGCATTGAGCGAGAAATCCACGTCGCCGTTGTGAAAACGTATGGTCGGCGCGATGACATAGTGGTCGCTGAAATCATAGGTTAGATGGGAATCATCCGCCGGGCACATGATCTCGTGCAGCTTCTCACCCGGCCGTATGCCGACGACGTGGGTTGGCATACCGGGTGCGATTGCTTCCGCCAGGTCGATGATCCGGACCGACGGAATCTTGGGGATGAAGATCTCGCCTCCATGCATCCGCTTGAAGTTGGTCAGGACGAAATTGACGCCCTGTTCCAGCGAGATCCAGAACCGGGTCATCCGCGGATCGGTGATCGGCAGCGACGGCGCGCCCTCGTCGATCAGCTTCTGGAAAAACGGCAGGACCGACCCCCGCGAGCCGACGACATTGCCATACCGGACGACGGCAAAGCGCGTCCGGTGGCTACCGGCCATATTGTTCGCAGCGACGAAAAGCTTGTCCGACGCCAGCTTGGTCGCGCCGTAGAGATTGATCGGATTGGCCGCCTTGTCGGTCGACAGGGCAATGACGCGTTCCACATCGTTGGCCAGGGCCGCGGCGATGACGTTCTCGGCCCCGTTGATGTTGGTGCGAATGCATTCAGTCGGATTGTACTCGGCCGCGATCACCTGTTTCATGGCAGCAGCGTGAATGATGAAATCGACGCCCCGGGTGGCCTGGATCAGCCGTTCCCGATCCCGCACGTCGCCGAGGAAAAACCGCATGCAGGGATCGGTGAACTCGTGCTGCATCTCGAACTGTTTCAGCTCGTCTCGCGAATAGACGATCAGCCGGCGCGGCTTGAAGTGCTTCAGGATCATGCGGATGTACATCCGCCCGAACGAGCCGCTGCCCCCGGTGATCAGGATCGATTTTTCGTTGAACATAAGCGGATCCGCCACGATGGCTGAACAGCCGTTGGCGGCCGTGCAGAAACAGAATCACATCTCTGAGGCTAGCGGGTTGCGGCGAGTCGACACCACACTCAACTTCGAAGCCTCGCGTTCGTCCTTGTGACGGGCCACACGTCCCCCGCTCGCCGCAGCTTGTTTAACCGCCGTTAAGACGACACCGCCACGCTCGCTCCAAATTGGAGGGATTCGGCGATGGGCCTCGCGACCCGCACGGCAAGCATCGGGCAGTCTGTCACGGACACTCTGGTGTCCGACGGGGCGTATCTGTTCGATGCCCCACTGAACGTGGCGGCGGCGGCGGATCTGCTGAGCCGGATCAAGGCCCTGCGCGACTTCGATCACAGCCTCTTTCTGGATGAGGCCGCCTTCGACCTTGCGCCTCAGTACAAGGGCGTGAATCCGCGCCCCGGCCGCAATCTGCTGGAACAGTTCGATGCGGACCTGGCGGTCATCGAACAGGAACCACAGCTGGTCGATGTGCTGACCGAAGTGCTGGGCCCGGACTACTATACGATAGACCGCAAGGTCGTGTGCGGCGTCCCGGCGCAGTCGATTCCGGACTGGCTGAAAGCGCGCATCGACGGCGAGCCGGTCAACAATCTCGGTGCCTATGTGAAGCCCGAGTATCGCGATGTGACTTATTTCTACGGCATCGACTTCCATCAGGACATCATCGACTACAGGGACCGCGAAGCCGATTTCGTTACCCTCTACATCTACCTGCACCCCGTGGGCCGCGAGGATGCGCCGCTGTTCCTGCTCGAAGGCAGCCACAGCCTGGGCGCGACCCCCTTTCCGCATGCCCTCGATCGCGCGGGTCCCGACACGTGGCGCTACCAGGCTCCGGATGGTCAGGTGATCGATGTGCACCAGACGGTTCTGACGGGATCAACGGGCTTCGCGGCCATCTGGCACCCGTTCACCCTGCATGGGACCCAGCCCGACGCTGCGGATCATGAGCGCATCTCGTTGCGCTACCTGATCGGCCGTCGATCTGCGGCGGCAACGGGAATGGATGCCGTGAACGCTGCGATCCGTGGACCACTCAGCCTCGAAACGACCCGGATGGATCTCGCGGAGGATGGTTCAGCCCAGATCAAGTCCAACGTGGTGCGCAACGCCTAGGCGCTGCGTCCGGCCGGAACCGCGCGCCGCCAATAACGCCGCGTTAACCATGGCGGCTGTCTCATGAAATCAGGAATTGGTGAGGAGATTCTTCATGGGCGGCCGCACCGACGCCGTTCGTCTGGCCGCTGAGGTCATCCGCGAGACCGTTCCCGCGGCGCGTCCTCGTCTGCCTGCCGCAGACACCATCCGCCCCTATCTGCTCCGCATGGACGAGAGCCGCAGCTATTCGAACTTCGGCCCGCTGATCACGGCGTTCGAGGCGCGGCTGGCGGAACGGTTCGAGCCCGGCACCCAGGTGGTCACCTGTGTCAACGCCACCCAGGCCCTGACCCTTACCCTGCAGGCGCTGAACCTGCCCAAGGGCAGCCTTGTCATCCTTCCCGCCTACACCTTCGTCGCCACCGCGCATGCTGTCATCGCCGCCGGTCTCGCGCCCTGGTTTGTCGACGTCGACGCCGGGGACTGGATGCTGCGGCCCGAGACCGTTCGGGCAGCGCTGGCAACTGCGTCCAGCCCGGTCTCGGCGGTGATCCCCGTCGCCGCCTTCGGTGCCATGCCCGACCTCAACGGCTGGAAGGCCCTGCGCGACACTACGGGCTTGGCCGTCATTCTGGACGCCGCCGCTGCCTTCGATCAGTCCCGCGAGGCCGACATTCCCACCGTCGTCAGCCTGCACGCCACCAAGGTGCTCGGCATCGGCGAGGGTGGCTTTCTGGCCACCCGGGACGCCGACCTGACCTCTCGCGTGCGCCAGTTGACCACCTTCGGTTTTCGCGGATCCCGCGCTGCCCAGGTCATCGCGACCAATGCCAAGCTCAGCGAGTACAGCGGCGCGGTCGGTCTGGCCGCGCTAGACGGCTGGGACGCCGACCGGCTCCAGTATCTTCGCACCGCCCGATTGATGCGCGCCGCCATGACCTACCTTCCCCAGGTCCGCTTCCAGACCGGCTGGGGCGTCGACTGGGTCACCAGCGTCTGTTCGGTGGCGCTGCCGGAGGGCTCGGTCGACGCCGTCGAACAGGAGTTGGCGTCGCACGGCGTCGAGACCCGTCGCTGGTGGGGGCTGGGCTGTCAGACCAACCCCGCGTTCGCCGACTGCCTGCGCGGTGACCTGGGCAACACCGACCGGCTCGGCCGCTCCGTGCTTGGCCTGCCGTTCGCCGTCGACATGGACGAGCGCCAGGTCTCGCGCGTCTCCGCCGCCCTTGCCACGGCACTCGCCGGCCTGTGACCCTCGATGGCCACACGGTCCTGATCACCGGGGCATCGGGTGCGGTCGGTCAGGCCTGTGTGGCAGTCTTTCTGGAGCGCGGTTTCCGGGTCATGATGACCGATTGCGTCGCCCCGCAGCAGACAATCGAGGGCGACCTCGCCTTTGTGCCCGCCGACGTCACCGACCGCGGGGCGATGCAGGCGGTGGTCAAGGCCACCATCGACCGCTTCGGTCGCATCGACGCCGCCGTCCTCGCCGCCGGGATTGAAGGGCCCGTCGGTCCGGTCGAGGAGATCGCCGAAGCCGATCTCGACCGCGTCATTGCCGTGAACCTCAAGGGCAGCCTGTTCGCGCTGCAGGCCGCGATGGTCCCGATGAAGGCGCAGGGCTCGGGCAGTATCGTCGCCCTGTCCTCGATCTCCGGCGTGATCGGCAGCGCCTCGCTGGCCGCCTATACGATGAGCAAACACGCCGTGGTCGGCCTGGTCCGCACGGCCGCCCTCGAGGCCGGGCCGTCCGGGGTCCGGATCAACGCTGTCTGCCCCGGGCCGATCGAGTCCGACATGATGCGGCGGCTGGATCGCGCCCTGTCCGACCGATACCCCGAGCGCACGGTAGGCCCGCACGGTTCGGCCCCGGGCCTGCCACTGCAGCGCTACGTCACGGCCGACGAGGTCGCCCGCATGATCGCCTTCCTCTGCAGCGACGACGCGGCTTCCTGCACCGGCGGCACCTATATGGTCGACGGCGGCTTTACCGCGAAGTGATGGCCGCCCTTTCCCGCCCCGTCGGTGGCTTCTTCGAACGCCACACACCGGGCGCGCCGGTCGACGGCCCTGGGGTCCTTGAGGTCTGGACCGGTGGCCGACCTTACGCCGCCTTCATCAACGCCCGCTCGGCCTTCGCCGCGCTCGTCGCACAGCTGGCACCCCCGACCGTATGGCTGCCCGCCTGGCTGTGTCGCGACCTGGTCCAGCCGACCTGGGCCGACCGGGTTCGCTTCTACGGCGTCGGTGAAGGGTTCCATCCGGACCTGAGCGGGGTTGAGACGGATGCCCGCCCCGGAGATCTCCTGCTGGTCCTCGCCGCCTTCGGTTTGCCGGTCGCTGCCCCGACCCGCGCTTTTATCGTCAGCCGCCCGGACCTGCACGTCGTCGAGGACCGCGCCCAGGCGCTGGATCCCGTCATCGACGCCGGGGCAGGCTGGGTCCTCTACAGCCCCAGAAAACTGCTCGGCGTGGCCGACGGCGGGCTGCTGGTGGCAGGCCACACAGACGCCGCCCTGCCCCGCCCGGACACCGCCCCCGACGCCGGAGCCCTGTGGCGTGCGCCCGACCTCCGCGCCGCCGATCCTCCGGGCTTCGACACCGCGCTGTGGCACGCTGCCAACCAGCAGAAAGAGGGGACGATGACCGTCTCGACTGAAGCCATGACGCCGGACAGCCTCGCCATCCTTTCCACGACCCCGCTGGCCAGTCTGACCGCACCGCGTCTGCGCAACTGGCGCACGCTGGACCAGCGCCTCGCTCCATGGTCCGTCCTGCCCGCTGACCCGGGCGCAGCCCCGCTCGGCTATGTGCTGGATCTGGAGCCCGAAACGCGGGACCGGCTGCGCGGTCGCCTGAATGCCGCCCGCATCTTCGCCGCCGTCCACTGGCCAGAGCTGGCCTCGCCGCCCGCGGCCTTCCCGCGCGAACACGGCTGGACCCGACGCCTGCTGACCCTGCCGTGTGACCACCGCTACGACGAGGCCGAGATGACCGCAGTCGCCGATCTTGTGGTCGAGGCGCTGCGATGACCCATCCCTATGCCAGCCTCGCCTATGCCCGGAGTCTCAGCCACATCGGCCAGCCGCTGGCGGTGCCCGAATGGGGCGGCCATGTCCTGACGCGCCCGACCCCCCACGGCGAGCGGCGTGACGCCGTCGGCCCCTATCCGCTTACCCTCCTTTCGTCCGACTCCGACCTGCCCGCCGGACTGGAAGGCCTGAAGGCCGGGGGCCTGGTCTCCGTCGTGATTGTGCTCGACGCCGCCGGTGCCCCGTCGGCCGGGGCCCTGACCGCCGCCTTCGATTTCGTCCGGCCGTTCAAGACGCACCATGTCCATGACCGACGCCTCGGACCGCCCGCCTATGGCAAGCACCACCGCTATGAGATCCGGCGCGCCCAAGCCCGCGTCGAGGCGCGCGAGATCGCCCTGGGCGATCACCTTCCCGACTGGGCCGGCCTCTATGACCAGCTGATCCAGCGCCACGGGCTGACCAGCCTGCACGCCTTTCCCGACAGTCATCATCTGGCGCTGACGGTTCTGCCGGGTCTTCGCACCTTCGGGGCTTTCATCAACGGGCGACTGGTGTCGGCCCACCTGTTTGTCACCCATCAGGGCCGCGCAATCAGCCATCTGGCCGCCTCCTCGACCGAGGGGTATTCGGCGGGGGCGGCCTACGCCGTCAACGACCTCGCGCTGGACCGGCTGGACGACTGCGAGACCATCAATTTCGGCGGCGGTGCAGGGGCGGGCGACGATGTCACCGACGGCCTGTCGCGGTTCAAGGCCGGTTTCGCCAACACCGCTGAGACCACACGGCTGTGCGGAGCCGTCCTCGATCCTGCCGCCTATCGGGCCCTTGGCCCCGGACGGGGGGACAGCGGCTTCTTTCCCGCCTACCGTGGGCCGATTCATGACGAGCAATCCGATGCACATCAAGGGTAGGACCGTCACACTGAGAGCGGTCGAGGCGGGCGATCTGGAGACACTGCACCGCTGGGGCAACGCCCCGGAGCTGTGGTCCATGCTGGGCGGCTGGCGCTTCGCCTCATCGATGCAGCAGACCCAGGCCTGGTTCGAGGGCGTGGCGCGCGATCCGCTGAACCAGCGGTTCGCCATCGATGTGCCCGACGTCGGCCTGGTCGGCACGGCCAATCTGATCGAGCTGGACTGGAAGAATCGCAACGCCTTTCACGGCATGATGATCGGCGATCCGGCGATGCGCGGCCGGGGCATCGGCGTGGACGTCATCATGGCCACGATGCGCTACGCCTTCGACGAACTGGGCCTGCACCGGCTGGACGGGTCGATGGTCGCCTACAACGACGCCTCCACCGCAGTTTACTGCGGCAAGTGCGGCTGGAAGGAAGAGGGTCGCCAGCGCGACTGGTACTGGCGCGGGGGCCAGTGGTGGGACCGGATCATGGTAGGGGTCACCGAGCCCGACTACCGCGCCCTGATCGCCCGCAACGACTACTGGGCAAAGTGAGCGGAGCGTGGAGACAGCTGGGCGCCATCTTCGAAGTGGCGGGTGACCGCGACTGGTCGCGCAGCCACGCCCAGGCCCCCTCGGCGCACCTTCTGGAGGATCGCATCCGCGTCTACTACGGGACGCGGAACGCCGAGAACCGCAGCCGCACGGGCTTCTTTGAGGTCGACCGCGCCGATCCCACAAGGCTGCTGCACGACCATGACCGGCCGGTGATGGACCTCGGCAAGCCTGGCTGCCACGACGAGGACGGGGTCATAGCCAGCCAGATCATGGTTCTCGGCGAAGAGATGCGGAGGTACTACGGCGGCGTCAGCCGGGGCGGCCATGTGCCCTACCGGATGTCCGTCGGCTTGGCCCGCAGCCTGGACGGTGGCCTGACGTTCGAGCGGATGTTCGAGGGACCGGTGGTCGATCGCACGCCGCTTGAGCCCTATATGACCATGGCCCCCAACATCCTGATCGAGGAGGGGCGCTGGACCATGTGGTACGGCTCGGGCACCGGATGGGTCGAGATCGACGGCAAGTTCGAGCCAACCTACCAGATCAAGTTGGCCCATTCGGACGACGGCCTGGCCTGGCAACAGACCAACCACACCTGTATCGCCAAGCTGGACCCGCTGGAGGCCAACACCCGACCGTCGGTCCTGCGCACCGCCGACGGGTTCGAGATGTGGTTCTGCTATCGCAACAGCCTGGGTTACCGCGACGGCGCGGGCTCCTATCGCATCGGCCACGCAACATCGACCGATGGTCGCGACTGGGTGCGACAGGCAGATCCGGAAGGCTTGCAGCCGACCGGATCGGGCTGGAACGCCGTGACCATGGCCTATCCCAGCGTGGTCGAGGCGGATGGACGACGCATCATGTTCCACAATGGCGACGGCTTCGGCCAGACCGGCGTGGGCTGTGCGGTGCAGGAACTGTCGGCATGACCATTCTCGTCTTCCCCTCGGCCCTCGGGGCTGCTGCAGCCTTCGCGGCCGAGGCGCGCCAGTGGGGGCGGCGCACGGTGGGGGCATCCTCGATCGCGGCGGATCCGAACGCCGGCCTGTTCGACGCATGGGAGCCCCTGCCCTTCATTGGGGAGGCCGGCTTCATTGAGGCGCTGGCCGCCCTGGTCGAGCGACACGGGGTCACGACGCTGTTTACCCCGCACGCCCCGACCTTCCACCTGCTGGAGCAGAGCCTTCCGGACCGGCTGCCGGGCCTGACCCTGTGGGGGTCCGGTCCGTTCGAGCGGCAGATGGGCCGGGTGCGTGCCGCCCTTGCGGACGGTCAGGCCGCCGTCGCCGCCGCCTCGGCCTATGGACAGGGCCCCAGTCGCCTGCCCGCCGCGTTTCTGGGCGGGCTGCTGACCCAGGCCGAGACCATCCACGGTGAATGCGCGCGCGAAAAGATGCTGGCCATCTGCGGCATCGTGCCCGGGGCACCGAAGGGCGATCTGGTCGAGATCGGCGCCCTGTTCGGCAAGAGCAGCTATGTCCTGAACCGCGTTGCGGCCTGGTGCGGGGTGGGCGCAACCCTTTGTGTCGACCCGTGGGATCTGGGGCTGTCGGTCCAGACCGATGCCCCGACCCATATTCAGCAGGCCTCGGGCGGCTGGGACTGGGACGTCGTCTATCAGGGCTTTCTGGTCGCCATGTCCGGCTGCGCGACCCGGCCCTTCAACTATCTGCGCATGACCTCGGCCGAGGCAGCGGCGTTCTACGCCAAGGAACGCGAGGTTCGCTCACCCGAGTTCGGCACGATGAAAACCACGGGCTCGATCGCGGTGCTGCATCTGGACGGCAATCACGACGAGGCGGCCGTGGCCCAGGACTTTGCCCTCTGGGGGCCGCACGTCCTGCCCGGGGGCTGGATCATCTTCGACGACTACCACTGGCCGCATGGCGAGGGTCCGAGGCGCGTCGCCGACCGCGCCATCGCCGACTACGGCCCCCGCGCCGCCCGCCATTTCGTCGCCGGCGGGGCCATGTTCGTACACCTGGCCTGAGCCCCGCCTAGACCGCCTTCCGGGCCGTGCAGATGTAGTAGAACTGATAGACCTGCGACACGACCACATCTGTCAGGGACGGCGGGAAGGTCTCCACCGGGCAGTGGTGGATGACGTTGTGGCTCGACAGCACCCGGTGGAAATAGGCACGCTCGATCGCGTTGGCCGAGGGATAGATCTGTTCGTCGAGGAACAGCAGCACACCGCCGGGCTTCGCCACCCTGGCCATCTCCGCGATGGCTCTGGCCGGATCGGTCAGACCGTTGACGGCCCCGTAGCTGAGCACCACGTCGAACCGCCCGGACTGGAACGGCAGGTCGACCGCGTCCCCCAGCACCAGATCGACGGCCACGCCGTGGCGGGCCATGGCGTCGTTACCCTGTTTCAGCATGGTCTCCGACAGGTCGATGGCGGTGTAGTCGGCGTCCAGCGACATCCAGCCATGGCGATACAGCGAGTTGCACGAGCCGGTTGAGACATCCAGAATCTGCAGCCTGCGACCGGCCCCACGCAGCGGCTCCAGCACGCGGGCATGGACCTCGGCGAAACTCTCGGCGGCCACGAACGGCTTGCCCGATTGAACCCATTTCAGCGGCGCAGCCAGCAGCATCAACCAGCCGAGATAGCGGTTGCGGACCAGGAACAGACCCAGTGCTGCCAGCAGTCCGAGCGTGACCAGACCTCGGACCCGGTCGCCGGGCTCCGCGAGAAAGCCAAGTGTCGCCACGGTCAGGAAGGCGATCACCAGCCAGGCCGCCCCATAGGCCAGCCAATAGGGCCAGGCCATGGACCAGGGCCGAACCGGCATGACGATGACCGGCATCATCACCTGATAGAACTGTCCGAACAGGCCGTCATAGAACGTGTCGCGCAGCTTGCGGTCATGCGACCCCAGCCGCTCGTCGAGAAACAGCTTGGGCATCCCCGCGACACAGCCATACCGGCGCCCGCACCCGACGCAGGTCCAGCGCGTGGACGCGATGTCAAAGTCGGCGCTGCCGCACTGGGGGCAGCGGTATTTTCCGTCGCGAATCTCGGTGCTCATCAGAGGTCTCAGCCGCGCGGATCGAAATAGGCATAGGTCGCGACCCAGCGTCCGGCATCGCTGTCCCAGTCGAACTTCTCGCCGAGATCGGACTGGGTCACCCAGTGCGGGTGGTCATAGCGCCAGAGGCAGATGTCGCCGATGTCCTGGACCTCTTCGGTCCCGATCCGCCTGTCCCCAATCTCGAACATCGTCCCGCCGTTGCGGTAGTCGCGGCCACGCTTCGACAGGGAGACGATGAACCCCAGTTGCTGGGGCGCAAGGTTGTGCCAGTGGCGCGCAAAGAAACCTCCGCCCGCCGGATAGTGGATGATCTGCGGATGCACATAGGGGCCCGTCTCGGGCACAGCGAAGGCCGTCTCCGTCCCGGTCAGGCCGCGGTACAGGACGCGTAGAGGCTCGAACAGCTCCAGCAGGGGGTCGCGCACCGAGGCAGGTGCCCCAGTGAGGTCATTGAAGTTGTAGTCATGAAACACGTGTGGGGCCTGCTGCAGGCGCGAGATCAGGCAGCGTCGGCGGTGGTAGTTGGCGGCGAAGTCATCCACCTCGGCCAAGGGCGTCTGTCGGCCCCAGTCGGCGACGGCGGCGCGGACATCGGTGGCCCGGGCGTCGGTGAAGACACCCTTCAGGATCACGATTCGGCCGTGGTCCATGACCTCGGTGCGCAGGTCGTCCATGGCCATGGCGGGCATGATGACACCGTCAACCAGCCTCGCTCGCACTTCAAGGATGGACCCCGCGGTCATTAGCTCGCCGCCAGCCACCGGGCGTACATCTGGCGGAAGACGTCCTCCAGATTACGGGTGAAGCCCACCTCGTCACGATAGGGTGAACTCTCGAATCCGGCGCGCGTCTTGCGGCGCAACGCATCAAGCGCCCCGGCGTCGGCGGTCAGATCCAGCGCGCGCTGCACATAGTCGTCCCAATCGTCGGCGATCAGTTCGGGCAGCCCGCACGGCAGGACCACGGGCACGCCGATGCGCGAGAAGAAGTCATAACCCCACTGGGTCAGCACCGGCACGCCGCTGGCCAGGGCGTCGCAGGACGTCGTGCCGCCCGGGCAGGGCGAAGGGTCCAGCGCCAGATCGATGTCGGCGAACTCGCGCCAGTAGTCGGCACCGGTGGTGTGCCCCCGGAACTCCAACTGCTCCGGATCGACGCCATAGGCCGCGAACCGCGCCCGGGTCGCCCGCTGCAACACAGGGTCGGCGTAATAGCCGTATTTCAGCACCAGCCGGTCGCCGGGGCGGGCGCAAAGAATGCGCGACCAGGCCTGGACCGTCACCTCGCTGATCTTGGCCGGATTGTTGAACGAACCGAAGGTCACATACCCGTTCTTGAGCGCCGGCGTCGGGCTCGGGGGCTGGCGGTCGGGGGACAGACGGCAGGGGGTGACGATCGGCCCGATCGGCCAGATCTGTTCCGTAAAGTACTGCGCCGTTTCCTCCACCGCCATACTGTCGGCGTGCAGCACATAGTCCATCGTCTCCAGTCCCGTGGTCTGGACAAAGTTGATCCAGGCGACCTGCACCGGTGCGGGACGGTGTCCGAAGACCGGTAGCCGGCTGCCGGCTGTATGGCCCCAGACGTCGATCAGGACGTCGATCTTGTCGGCCCGGATGCGTTTGACCACCTCGGCGTCGGTCAGGGTTCCGATCGCCCGGACCTTGCAGTGGTCCGGCAGGCCAGTCTCGCCTGACGGATCGGCGCAATACAGGAACACCTCGACGGCGGCCGGGTCATGCGCCTCCAGCACCGGCATCAGGAACTGGGCCACCTGGTTGCGGGTGAAGCTGGGGCCGACGTAGCCGATCCGCAGGCGACGGTTCGCCGTGCGTTCCCCCGCGAACAGCACGGTCCGGGGCGTATGCGGCGCGGCGTGGAGCGCGGCCCATTTGCGCGCCTCATCCGAAACCCGTTTCAACCGGTCGGGCGCATGGAACAGCGGATAGATCAGGAAGGCGTGGATCGGCGCGGAGGGGAACATTTCCGCCGCGGCCGTAAAGACGGCGATCGCCTCATCCATCCGCCCCTGATGCTGCATCGACAGGCCGTAGCTAACCAGAATGCCCGGATCGGGCTTGTCGAAATCCAGCCCCTTGCCCAGGGCCAGGGTGGCCGGGCCCATCAGTTTGGCCTCGTACAGCTGCATTCCAAGGGCGGCACAATAGACGGGTTCGGTGCGGAACCGTTCCATGTCGCCACCGGCGGCCCGGATCACCGCCACTGCATGCAGGTTACGGGCATCGGCCAGGGTCTGGCCGGCCAGGTCCGCATGTCCGCCCGCGACCAGGGCGCTATAGAGCCAGTAGCGGCTTTCGTAGTCGGCGGGTCGGGCCTGGGTGACAGCGTACAGCAACTCGATCGCCTCGCCGGCCTCGCCGCGCGCGAGGGCGGCCTTGCCGTCCTCGACGGTGGGCAGGGAGGCTAGGGCCTTCAGGGCCTCGGCGGCGGACATGACAGGGGCTCCGTATGGATTCGCTTAATCTGGTCCGCGTCGCTGAAGGAGGCGTTAACCACGACAGGCCTGTCGGGCCGGAACAGGGTCATCGGTCAGGGAAGTCGGTCATGCACGCCCCCTGCCCGCGTCTCCGCCAACCCAAGCAGGGCCCGCGCGAGGGCCAGCGCCTCTTCGTCGTCGATGCGATAGTAGATGGTCTGGGCCTGGCGGCGGGTCGCGACCAGATGGTGCGCCCGAAGCCTGGCCAGGTGTTGCGACAGTGCCGACTGGGTCAGGGCGATACGGGTACGCAAATCCCCCACGCTACTCTCGCCAGCGGCCAGAGCGCACAGAATCCTTAACCGCTGCGGATTGGCCAGCGCGCGCAGCAGGTCGGTCGAGGCCCTGGCGTCCGTCTCAACCGCCATGCAGCCGCGCATTCACACGGCCGGCCGTCGCTACAGACCCGCCTCTGGCAGCGACCACGGCGGTTAGCGGCGCAGCGGGACCGGCCGCCGGACCGAGCGCCGAGGGCGCCCGCAAGGGGGTCAACGGAAGGCGACCCCGGGCCTGATCCCGAGCTTCTTGAACACCATCGCGGCCGGACAAAATCCGGTGAAGGCCGCCTGGATCAGGTTGAGGCCGGCAAACACGGACAGGCCGATCCACCAAGGATTGACGTAGTGGGCGAGCGCCACGCCCAACAGGACGACGCAGCCCGCAAAGGCCATGACCATACGGTCGACAGTCATCTTCAGCTTCCTCAAGACGCCCGGGCTTGTGCCTGGGCAAGGGCCTGGTGCGTCCAGGCGACGATCTGTTCGGCGCTCATCAGGCCGGCAGTGCGAGCGATCACCACGTTGTCCCGGAAAAGCAGCAGGGCTGGAATGCCGGAAACGCCGAGGTCGGCGGCTGCCTTGGGGTGGGCCTCGGAGTTCAGCTTCAGCAGGCGGACGTCAGGCTCAAGCGTTCGGGCTGCCGCCGCGAAATTCGGCACCATGGACCGGCAGGGCCCACACCAAGGGGCCCAGACGTCGACAAGCACCGCAGCGCCCCGGGTGGAGACGCGATGGGCGGCCAACGCTCTGGCGTCGACTTCGGTCGGATGGCCGGTGAACAGCGGCTCGCGACAGCGGCCGCATTTGGCTGCCATCGGGTCCTTGCCGTCCGGCGCGCGATTGGCCGCGCCACAGGCCGGGCAAACAAACTGGCGCACGCCTCAGCCCTTGATCTTGCGCAGGCCCATGACCTCCAGGGCCAGCTTCTCATAGAAGGGCTCGCTCTCGCCGCGCTTGATCTTGTGGATGAAGTATTTCTCGAAACCGACCTTGGCGAGATGGACCCATTTCCCGCTGGCCGACCAGTTGACGTTGCGCGGCGGAATCTGTGGCTGGGCGACAAAGGCAACGCCGCCGTCGCCAAAGTCAGCCAGGCAGAAGGCGTTCCAGGTCGCCTCGTGGGTGGGCGGCTGACCGTCCAGGATCTGCGCCATGTTGTGAGCGATGGCCGTGACCATGCTCTCGATCATAAAGCCGGTCTTGGGGACGCCGACGGGAACCGGCGTCTTGCCGGTCGGCGGGATGGCCACGCAGACACCAAGGCCGAAGACGTTGGGGAAGGTCGGATTGCGCTGGTGCTTGTCGATGAGGATGAAGCCGCGCGGATTCGTCAGACCCTCGATGCCCTGCACACACGGAACGCCGCGGAAGGCGGGCAACATCATCGAATAGGCGAAGGGCAGGTCCTGGGTCTGTTTGACCGAGCCGTCGTCCGCAATCTCCTCAACATGCATCACCCCCGCCTCGACGGAAGTGACCCTTGCGCTCGTGACCCATTTGATATGTCGCTCGCGCATCTCGCTCTCGAGCAGGCCCTTGGTATCGCCCACCCCGTCCAGGCCAAGATGTCCGACATAGGGTTCGGAGGTAACGAAGGTCATCGGCACCTTGTCGCGGATCTTGCGACGCTTCAGTTCGGTGTCGAGGATCATCGCGAACTCGTAGGCCGGGCCGAAGCAGGACGCGCCTTGCACCGCGCCGACGATGATCGGTCCGGGATTATCGACAAAGCGGTCGAAGGCGGCTGCCGCCGTCTCGGCATGATCAACGTGGCAGACCGACTGCGTGAAGCCGCCGTGCGGGCCGAGGCCGGGGATTTCATCAAAGGCCAGTTCTGGACCGGTGGCGATGACCAAATAGTCGTAGTCAACGAGGGTCCCGTCGTTCAGCTCAAGCTGGTTCCCGGCAGGCGAGACGCGTTTGGCCCCGACGCCGGTGAAGGCCACGCCGCGCTTTTTGAAAACAGGCGGCAGCTTGACCTCAATGGCGTCGCGCTTGCGCCAGTGCACCGCGACCCAAGGGTTGGAGGGGACGAAATGGAAGGTGTCGCCCTGCGACACCACGCTGAGCTCTGCCCTGTCGCCGACGGCGTCCTTGATCTCGAAGGCGGCGATCGCGCCGCCCAGCCCGGCACCCAGGATAACGATGTTTGGTTTAGCCATGGTCGGTCTCCTCCAATGGCCCGCTACAGCCGATGGCAAATGTCCACCTGTTTTCCGCGCGGGTCTTTGATGCGGATCAAATCCAGGCCGTCGCTGACGCCCTAATGGAAATCTCCACAACGCTTGACTTAATATGCTTATTCTTGCATATACGCAACTATGAATGTTAATGCCGCCATCCTGAAGACCTCGGCCAACGACGCCTGCGCCCTTCTCAAGGCGCTGGCCAACCCGCATCGGCTGATGATCGTCTGCGCCCTGATCGACGGGGAGCAGTCTGTCGGGGCCCTGGCGCAGCGGCTCGGCGTTCGCGAAACTCTGGCGTCCCAGCATCTGGGCCTGCTGCGCCGCGACGGTGTGGTCGCGTCCCGCCGCGACGGCCAGACCATCTACTACGGCCTGCAGGGCGGTCGGGCCCGCGCCCTCGTCGAGACCCTGTCGACCCTCTTTTGCGCGGTCCCTGCCCGCGCCCATCCCTAAGGAGCCTGTCCATGTTCGGAACCCCCAAGACCAGAGACCTGACCCCGCACCAGGTGAAGACCGCGCTGGACGCGAACGAGATCTTGCTGGTTGACGTCCGCGAGCCGGAAGAGTTCGCCGCCGAACACATCAAGGGCGCTCTGAATGTTCCCCTCTCGACGTTCGATCCCGAGACCCTTCCGGATTCCGGCGGCAAGACCCTCGTCCTGCAATGCGCAGGCGGCAGACGTTCCGGCCTCGCGGTCGGACAGTGCCTCGCTGCGGGCCAGGCGGTCGACACGCATCTCGCGGGAGGGCTCGCGGCCTGGAAAGCCCTTGGATTGCCGACCGTGGCCGGCCCCACGCGGCTCTAGCCGCGACGACACATCAACCACTCCGCGAGGGCGAACCATGGCGTCACGGCCATATCTGATCACAGTTCTGGGCCTGTCCCTGTTGCTGGGGGCCTGTGGCGAGGCCGAGCCCACGATCCACGCCGCCACGACGGCACCTGCGGCCGGGCGACTGACCGTTCAGGTCCAGACCGTCGCCGAGCTGAAGCCGGTGCCTGCGACCCTGACGACCCGCGACATGGCCGAGGCGCGGGCGAGGATATCGGGTGTCCTCGTGACTCTCGCTGTCAGGGAAGGCGACATGGTTCGTCAGGGCCAGCTAATCGCCCGGGTCAGGGACGACCGGCTGGCGCTTCAGACCGGTGCCTTTGACGCCCTCGTCAACGCCGCAGACGCGGAAGCCGCGCGAGCCCAGGCCGACCTCGGACGAACCCGCCAGCTGTTCTCCCAGGGCATCTACGCCCAGGCCCGCCTCGACCAGGTCGAGGCCCAGGCCCGGACAGCCAACGCCAACCTCGCTGCGGCCCGCGCGCAACGCAGCGCCAGCGCCGAACTCGGTGCCCAGGGCGCTGTCCTCGCACCGGCGGCGGGCCGTGTACTGATCGCAGACGTCCCCGTCGGATCGGTCGTCATGCCCGGCCAGTCGATCGCCAGGATCACCGCCGGCCCGATGGTCGTGCGAATCG
>JBBSCK010000001.1:0-65959 GCA_038250335.1 Caulobacterales bacterium | reverse complement strand
GCATCCACACCGCCGGTCAGGACCTTGCCCGACGACGGGACGGTGGCGTTATAGGCGCGGCCGAGACGCGTGACCGAGTCCAGCAGGATGACGACATCCTTCTTGTGCTCGACCAGCCGTTTGGCCTTTTCGATCACCATTTCGGCCACGGCCACGTGGCGGGTGGCGGGCTCGTCAAAGGTGGAGGCCACGACCTCTCCCTTTACCGTGCGCTGCATGTCGGTGACTTCTTCCGGGCGTTCATCGATCAGCAGCACGATCAGCGAAACTTCCGGATGGTTCGCCTCGATGGATTTGGCGATGTTCTGCAGCATTACCGTCTTGCCGACCCGCGGCGGGGCCACGATCAGGCAGCGCTGTCCCTTGCCGAGCGGCGCAACGATGTCGATGACCCGCCCGGAGCGGTCCCGCAGGGTGGGATCCTGGATCTCCATGATCAGCCGCTCGTTGGGATACAACGGCGTCAGATTGTCGAAATTGACCTTGGTGCGGACCGTCTCGGGGTCCTCATAGTTGATCGTGTCGACCTTAAGCAGAGCGAAATAGCGCTCGCCCTCGCGGGGACCGCGCACGGCGCCATGCACGGTGTCGCCCGAGCGCAAGCCAAAACGCCGGATCTGCGACGGTGAGACATAGATATCGTCCGGGCCCGGAAGATAATTAGCGTCCGGAGAACGCAGGAATCCAAACCCGTCGGGCAGCATCTCCAGCGTTCCGGAGGCAATGATCTCGACTTCCTCGTCGGCCAGGGTCTTGAGAATGGCGAATAGCAGGTCCTGCTTGCGCAGGTTGGACGCGTTCTCGATCTCAAGCTGCTCGGCGAAGGCCACCAGTTCGACCGGCGTCTTGTCGTTCAATTCCTGAAGCGTGATCCGGCCGGTGGGAACGACAGATTCACCGTCTTCCTCGGCGTCGTCACCAATGTCTGCAGCAACATCGGCGTCATTGGCATCGTCGCCCTGGGACGCATCCTCCGGGGCGGCGTCGCGCGCAGCTTCCTCCTGGGCCTCGGTCTCGGAAATGTCGTTGGGCGTATCGCGGACGTCGGTCATGTCGGAACTCGGGATTCACGCCGTCGCGGCGCGGCGCCGGAAGACGACGAACCGGGAACGGATGGAAAGATTTGGCCTTGCAGCCGGATGGGAGGGCGTCGGGTCCGGAGGCGGCCTGCCCGAACAGGGAGAGGGCCAGCGATCGGTCGGCGCGGAAAGAAGGGCAGCGCAAAGCGAGATGCGCCTCGAAGTCAGCGGAACCACACCCGGGGGGTCCGGGTCAAGCGCCACGGGTCAGAAGGTCCACTCCGTCGTGACCGAAAGAACCATGAGGATGGCGAGAACGAACGGCACCTCATTGGTCATGCGCCAGAATTTGGACGTGCGGACCGAGGTTCCGGCAAGGACCCGCCTGCGCTCGGCCATCAGATATTCGTGCCAGCCGGTCAGCAGCAGAACGCCGACCAGTTTGGCCACCATCCACGGCTGATGCAGGAAACTCCAGTCGGCACCGCCCCCGCTGCGCACCCAGATCAGCGTCAGGCCGAAAATCCAGGCCAAGACCATCGCCGGTCGCAGGATGATGGCGATCAACCTTCCCTGCCACAGACGCAACAGCGTCCGCATCTCGGTTTTTAGCGGCTCGGACTTATCCGCCTGCTCGGCGTCGTAGGCATAGAGCCGGGGCAGGAAAAGCAGCCCGGCCATCCAGGCGATGACCGCCAGGATATGCAGACCCCGATACAGATCGTACCAGTTCATGCTGTCCGCTGTTCCGCCTGACAGGGACAGGCCTTCCAGCGTCCCTGGCATCCGGGCCCGGCCGGTGCCGTACCCAATCGGCCCAGACTTTCGACCACGGCGTCGCCGAGGGCCCCAATGAACAGATCACTGACCCCCACGGCGGGAACCCGGAGATAGGGATGGACCCCGGCCTCGTGGGCCAGTTCGCCGTATTCGATGTCCAGTTCAACCAGGGTCTCGATGTGTTCGGAAACAAAAGCGATCGGTGTGACCACCAGCCCGACCCCGTCTGACCCTGCCGCGCGGATCGCGTCCGGCGTGGACGGCCCCAGCCATTTCAGTGGCCCGACGCGGCTCTGGTAGCAAAGCAGCCAGTCCGTCAGGCCGGCCGCGTCGGCGACAGCCGCCACGGTCGCCTCCACCTGTTCCTGATAGGGATCGCCGTCCTTGCTGACCAATTTCTCGGGGATCCCGTGCGCCGAAAAAAGCACCCGAACCGGCCGATCGGGATGGTCGCGCGCCGCTTCAGCCAGCGTGTTGCATATCCCTTCCGCCTGGGCCGCCACCCAGCCTGCGGCGCGGGGGTAGCAGCAGATCGCCCGCACCTTGCCCGAGCCCGCATACGCGGCTTTCCAGGCCTTGAGGGATGATCGGGTCGTCGTGGTCGAGAACTGGGGATACAGCGGCAGCAGCACCACCTCATCGGGTCCGTAGGCGGCGACATCCACGGCCGCCTCCTCGGTCAGGGGGTGCCAGTAACGCATGGCCATAAAGCATTTGACCTCGTCACCGGGCAGCAGCTTCGCCAACCTGGCGTTCAGGGCCGCCATCTGTGCCAGGGTCTCGCTCTTCAGCGGCGAGCCTCCGTTGGAATCCATCAGGGCGTAGTTGGCCTGGGCGCTGGCCTCGCGCCGCGACGAAATCAGCTTGGCCAGAGGCGTCCGGAACAGGCCCGGCAGGCCGATGATGGCCTTGTCGTTGAACAGGTTGAACAGGAAGGGTTTGACCGAGGCCGCATCGTCCGGCCCCCCGAGATTGAACAGAACGACAGCCACACGCCGCCCACCCGCATTCAAACCCTGCGTTACTGCCGAGCCTGTTGCGGTAGGGGATACACGGGTCTCCTGCCTTTCGGGCGTCCGGCTCATTGCGCTCCGAGGCGTTTCAGGACCTGCTCGACGTGAGCGATCGGCACGTCCGGCAGAATGCCGTGGCCCAGGTTGAAGATCCATGGACCGGAGCCCCATGCCTCGACAAGCTGATCGACCCTGCGGTCCAGCGCCGCACCACCGACACGCAACAGCAGCGGATCCAGCGCGCCCTGGATCGGCTTGACCGCCTGGACCTCTCTGCCCCGTTCCAGCGAACAGGCCGTATCCAGCGCCACACCCTGGACCTCGACCTCGCGGGCATAACGCACGGCATGAAGCGCGGACCCCCGCGGGAAACCGATCAGCGGCACGGTCACACCCAGTTCCCGCACCCGCGCGACCAGCGCCTGATGGGGCTTGAGCACGAGCCGTTCAAACAGATCGTCGGGCAGACCCTCGGCCCAGCTCTCGAAGATCTTCAGCACATCGGCCCCAGCGTCAGCCTGCATCTTCAGATAGTGAGCGGTAGCCTCGACCAGAACCTCGAGAACGGCGTCGACCTTCTCCGGCTCCGCATAGGCGTAGGACCGGGCCGTGGCCCGCTCACCCTTGCCGATCATGTTGTGATGCCCGTCCAGCATATAGGTCGCCACGGTCCAGGGCGCGCCGGCGAAACCGATCAGGGCCCGCTCGGGCTCAAGCTGCGAACGAACCAGGCTAAGTGTCTGGCCGACCTGGTGCAGGTGCTGCCCTGCACCCGTGGCCAGTTCGCGCATATGTCCCACGGACGGCATCAGGCCCAGACGCGGGCCTTCGCCGGTCTCGAACCAGACGTCCTGTCCCAAGGCCTGGGGGATCAGCAAGATATCGGCGAAGACGATGGCCGCATCGAACCCGAACCGGCGCATCGGCTGAAGCGTCGCCTCGGCTGCCATTTCCGGATTCAGGCAGAAGGCGATGAAATCCGGGGCCTTGGCCCGCAGAGCCCTGTATTCGGGCAGATAGCGACCCGCCTGGCGCATGAACCAGACGGGCGGGCGTGTGAGGGTTTCACCCTGCAGGACGCGGATCAAGGACGGCGTGGTGCTCATGACCTTGGCTTTACGGGGCGATGCGTCCGCTCTCAAGCCCGGAGAGCTCCTCTTGTTCTGATCAGAATCATAAAAGGAATGGAAGAAGCCAGTAGGGGGCGGGAGGCCGGGGACAGACGACCCTCCATACGCGCCAGAACCGGTCTTTTCCCGAGGTGGTGCCTGAGCCTCGCATCCCTGTGGGACCGCCTGTCCAAAACGGGGACAATCCTTAACAGATCATTAACCCACGGGGCCGGGAAGGGCTCGTTGAGCCGTCGGGGTCTGGGTACCGTTTACCTTTCGTTATGAATTTCCCCAGGCCGAACCGAGCGCCAATCGCGACGGGGGATGATCGACACCAGACCGGCACCGCTTTCCCGCTTCGTCCCGCTCGCCCGACGGCCGGGCCCGAGCTATAGCCGTTGGTGCCCAGAACGCACGCCCTTGGCCCCCAGCCCGATCCACAGGAATCAGCCCATTCAACCCCCCCCTCACGTCATTATCCCTTTTCGGGGTCGAGCATGAGCCCGGCAAGGCCAGCGGGGGCCTCGCGCCTGGCGACCTATTTTCATGTCCATCTGGTGTCGGATTCCACCGGTGAGACCCTGAACGCCATGGCCAAGGCTGTGACCGCCCGGTTCGATGGGGTCATACCGATCGAGCACATTTACGCACTCGTCCGTTCTGACAAACAGATGGACCGCGTTCTGGGCGAGATCGCTGCAGCCCCCGGTGTGGTCCTGCATACCATCGTCGACCGCGACCTGCGGGCCCAGCTGGAAGAAGGCTGCCGCGCCCTCGATATGCCCCATATCGGCGCGCTCGATCCGCTCGTCGGGGCCCTTTCGCGCTATCTGGGCGCGGCCCTGTCGACCCGCGTCGGGGCCCAGCACACGCTCGACCACGACTATTTCAACCGGATCAGCGCGCTCGACTACGCCATGGCTCATGATGATGGCCAGGGCACCGCCGAACAGCTGGAGGGAGCCGACGTTGTTCTGGTCGGTGTCAGCCGGACGTCCAAGACCCCGACCTGCATCTATCTGGCCCATCGGGGTGTCCGCGCCGCCAATGTTCCCCTCGTTCCGGGCCAGGAAGACGGGCAACGGCTGGTTGCGTTGAAGAATCCGCTGGTCGTGGGCCTCACGGTCTCGCCCGACCGGCTGATCCAGATCCGCCGCAATCGCCTCGAAGTCATGAACGCCACCCAGGCCACATCCTATGTTGAGCCCGACGCCGTACGCGAAGAGACCATCCGGGCTAGGCGGGCCTTCGAACGGCGGGGCTGGCCGACGATCGACGTGACCCGCCGCTCGGTCGAGGAGACGGCTGCAGCCATCCTCAACCTTCTGAACGAACGTCGATCCAGTCGCGTCGGAGCCGTTTGGTGAGCAAGGCAGCGGCGCAACAGCTGATCCTCGCCTCCCGCAGCGCGGCTCGTCGCACGATGCTGACCGGTGCCGGGGTTCCCTTTGTAACCGGGGACTCAGGCGTGGACGAGGGGGCCCTCAAGGTGTCACTGGGCCACCTCAGCCCGATAGAACTGGCCCTGGAGCTGGCAGGTGCCAAGGCTCTGGCGCTGTCTCGGCGGGATCCGGAGGCCTGGGTTCTCGGGTCGGATCAGACGCTTGATGTTGAGGGCAGAATGGTCTCCAAGGCTGCGGACATGGCCTCGGCGAGGGACAGGCTCAATGACCTGCGCGGCCGGACCCATCAGCTACATGCGGCTGCAGCCCTGGCCCGGGACGGAGTCATCGTCTGGTCCGGTGCCGACACGGCAAGACTGACCATGCGCGTGTTCTCCGACGGCTTTCTCGACGCGTATCTGGAGGCCGAGGGCGAGAGTCTGCTCGGATCGGTGGGCTGCTACCGGCTGGAAGGAATGGGGTCGCAGCTGTTCGACCGCGTGGAGGGCGATTATTTCACTGTCCTCGGCATGCCGCTGTGGCCTGTTCTGGACCAGTTGCGCCGCTTTGGAGTGATCCGCGCATGAAACGCGTCGCGATCACCGGGGCGGCCGTGGTCGGCGGTATTGCCGGGAATCCGGTCGCCCATTCCCTCAGCCCCATTATCCACAACGCCTGGATCGCCGCTGCCGAGCTGGACGCCGTCTATGCCTCCTTCGCCCCGAGGGACCATGCCGGCTTTGTCGTCCTGGTCGAAGCAGGCCGGGCCGGTCTGCTGGCGGGGATCAATGTCACGGCGCCGTTTAAGGAACAGGCTTTCGCTCTTTGCGACGAAGCCTCCGTGACGGCGAGGGATTCTGGATCGGCCAATGTGCTGGTGTTTCGGGACGGCCGGGTGCTGGCCGACAGCACCGACGGCCTTGGCCTGCTGCTGGCGCTGCGGGAACAGGCCCCGAGCCTGAGCCTGCCGGGTGCAACGGTTGTCATCCTCGGAGCCGGTGGTGCTGCCCGCGCCGCTGCCGCCGCCCTCGTCTGGGCCGGGGCCCGGGTCCGGATCGTCAACCGCACCCGCGAGCGGGCCCAAGCTCTTGCCGCGGATCTGGGCGCGTCGGTATCGGTGGCTGTGGGACCGTCTGCATTCGAGGGCGCCGCCCTGGTGATGAACGCCCTCAGTATCCGGCCGGAGCTTGACCTCAAGGATCTGAACCCCGGGACCGTGGTCATGGACATGACCTACCGGCCGGTTGAGACCGCCTTCCTCGGCGCGGCGCGCCAGGCGGGGCTGTTGACCGTGGATGGTCTCGCCATGCTGATCGGGCAGGCCGGACCGTCGTTCGAAGCCATCTTCGGTGTTCCGCAGCCCGATCTCGACCCCCGACCGCTGCTGCTCGCCCATCTGGGGGCACCGGGGCCCGGGTCGACCCCGTGATTATCCTCGGCCTGACCGGGTCGATCGGCATGGGCAAGTCCACGACGACGGCCATGTTCGCCGACTGCGGGGCCCTAGTGTGGAACGCCGATGAGGCGGTCCATACCCTCTACGCGCGGGGCGGCGCGGCGGTCGAGCCCTTGGGCGATGCCTTTCCCGGCGTTGTCGTCGACGGGGCCGTGGACCGGGCCCGGCTTGCTCAGGCCTTGGGCCGCAACGAAGCCGCCTTCCGGCGACTGGAGACGATCGTCCACCCTCTGGTCGCCGCCGGTCGCCTGGCCGTCCTTGAGGCGGCCCGCGCTGCCAGCGTTCGGCTCGCTGTGCTGGATATTCCGCTGCTGTTCGAAACGGGCGGGGATAAGGCGGTGGACGCCGTGGTCGTGGTGACCGCCGATGCCCAAACCCAGCAACGCCGGGTACTGGCCCGGTCCGGCATGACCCCGGAGCGGTTTGAGGCCATCGTCTCACGCCAGCTGCCGGATGCCGAGAAGCGCCGACGCGCCGACTTCGTCATCGACACGACAAAGGGGCTGGAGGCGGCCCGGGCTCGGGTGGACGAGATCGTGGGGATTGTTCTGGCAGCGGGCTGGATACCGCCTCGCCAGTCTCTTCCGGCCGGGCCCGAAACATCCCACTAGAGGAATATGGCCCGCGAAATCGTCCTCGACACCGAAACCACCGGCTTTGATCCAAAGACCGGCGATAGGCTGATCGAGGTCGGCTGTATCGAGATTGAGGACCTGCTGCCCACCGGGCGGACCTTTCACCGCCTCGTCAATCCGGAGCGGCTGATCCCGGCGGACGCCATCCGGGTGCATGGCATCACCGACGACAAGGTCCGGACCGCGCCGAGGTTCGCCGAAATCGTCGCCGATCTGATGGAATTCATCGGCGAGGCCCCGGTGATCGCGCACAACGCCCAGTTCGATCGCAATTTCATCGACCACGAATGCGGACGCTGCGGCCATCCACTGCTGCACGAGACCCGCTGGATCGACACGCTTCAGCTGGCCCAGACGCGGTTCCCGGGCATGGCCAACTCGCTGGATGCCCTGTGCAAACGCTACAAGATCAGCCTCGTCGACCGGGCCCTTCACGGGGCACTGATCGACGCCCGGTTGCTGGCCGAGGTTTATCTGGAACTCAGGGGCGGCAAGGAGCGCGTGCTGGACCTCAGCAGCCGGCGTGAAAGTCAGGCCGCAGCGGCGCATGCGGCAGCGGGGGGGCATGCGCCCCGTCCACGCCCGCTTGCGCCCCGGCTCCGACCCCACGAAGACGCGGCACACCGCGCCTTCCTGCTGGCGACGCTGAAGGACCAGTCCCTATGGGCGGGCTACGGCCTTCCCTAGCAGGTGAAGTTAGGCAGCGCCGCCGGGCTGGGCCTGCTGCTGCATGCGGGCGGAATAGATGCCGGCGAAATCGATCGGGTCCAGCATGAAGGGGGGATAGAAGCCCCCGTCGGCCGTCGCCCGGGCGACGATCTCGCGCGCATAGGGAAACAGGTAGCGCGGGCATTCGATCAGCAGCAGCGGCTCGATATCAGCCTCGGCGATGCCGGAGAGCTGGAACAGGCCACCGTACAGGAGTTCGACCTGGAACACGGCCAACGACGCCGTGGCGGCCTTGATCGAGAGCTTGATATCAACCTCGAACAGCCCGTCAGGGCGACCCTGGGCGTTCAGCTCCACGCCCATGTCGATCTGCGGTTTGCCCTCGATGCGCAGGCTGTCGGGAGCCTTCGGGTTTTCAAACGACAGGTCCCTGACGTACTGGGCCAGGATTCGGAAGCCCGGCAGGGGCGGCTGGCTGGTCGGGGCGGAACCATTGGGTTCGGCGGGCGTAACATCGGTCATTGAGGCTGGGCCGTTCGATCTGGCTATGGGGCGAGCGGCGGCGACTAGCATCGGGCCGGACGGGCCGCAACACGGGGCGTCGTTGTCGCGTCGGATGCGAGTCGCCTTGCGCGCGCCTATATCTGACCCTAATCGTCGCTATCGATGTGCCCGACCGCCCGGGTCCGGGTCCGACGCCATCCAGGGATATCCCGTGCCGGTTCAGTTCTCGATCGTCATCTTCGCCGTCATTGCGGCCGTCGTCCTTTTCCAGCTCTACAATGTGCTGGGCAAGAAGGTCGGCCGCCAACCTCAGGAAGACGCGCGCACCCCGGCCCTGTCTGCGGCCGGTGCCGAGGCCCCTGCCCGGACCCCGGGCCTGGACGCCGCCACGCTGGCGGCCGCCGCTTCGCTCCGGGCGCGCGACCCGGCCTTTGATCCTGCGAAATTCATCGAGGGGGCCCGACAGGCCTATGAAACCATTGTTCGCGGCTATGCCTCCGGCGACCGCAGCGCGCTGAAGCCGCTGCTCACCCCGGCCGTTCTGGCCTCTTTCGAGACCGGTATCGCGGCCCGTGAGACGCGCGGCGAAACCGAACAGGTCGAGTTCCTCGTTCCGCCCCGGGCCGATCTTGAGCTGGCCTCTGCCGAGGGCGATCGCGCCGTGGCCAAGGTCCGGTTCCTCGCCGAGATCCGGTCGAAGATTTTGCCGCCGCAGGCCGAGGCCACGCCCGGAGCCCCGGGCGAGCCCCGGATTGAGGAGCGCCGCACCGCCGAACACTGGACGTTCGAACGCTCGCTGGGCGCGTCCGACCCCAACTGGGTGCTGGCCCGCGTCGAACCCGCCAACGCCTGATGCGTCCGGGCGGCCGGACGGGCGTGGGCTTGTGGTCCGGGCTTGCGGCCGCTTTGCTGGTGCTTGCCGGGTGCGCCACAGCGCCGGTTGAGACTGCGCCGGCCACCCTGGCCAGAGCGGTGCCCGATCTTCCAGGCCCCGCCACCCTGCCGGCCTGGGCCGACGAGGATCATCTCGCCGCTTTCGAGGCCTATTCAGATCGCTGCCAGATTGCCCGCGATCCCGCTGCGGTCGGTGCCTGCGAGCGTGCGCGGGAAATCCGGCGACTGTCGCATCCGGTAACGCCATCAGTGGCCCGCGCTTTTTTTGAAGCTGCGTTTTCGGTGGTCGAGGCTCAGCCCGCCGACGGCCGCCCCGGCCTGCTGACCGCCTATTTCGCACCGGAGTACAGCGCCCGCCGTGTGCCGGACGCGCTGTTCGACACACCCGTCCTGGCCGCGCCCGAGGGTTGGAGGCGTGGCCAGGTGCTGCCCGAGCGCGCCGAGATCGAGCGCGGGTCACCCCCGTCGACACCGCTCGCCTGGATGAGGGCCGAAGATCTGTTCTTCATGCAGATCCAGGGCTCAGGCTATCTGACTTTCGAGGACGGTGCCCTGATCCGTGCCGCCTATGCGGCCGACAACGGCCGGCCTTTCGTCGGCATCGCGCGACCGATGGCCGAACGCGGCCTGCTTCCGCAGAACGGCACGTCCGGCGAAGCCATCCGGGCGTGGCTGGCGGCGCATCGAGGGCCCGAGGCCCGCGCCGTGACCGCCCTGAACCCGCGCTACATCTATTTTGCGCTCGATCCGGACGACGGCGGCGATCCGTCGGGCGCGGCGGGCGTGCCCCTGATCGGACGCCGGACCATCGCGGTGGACCCGGCCAGGTGGACCTACGGCGATCTGGTCTGGATCCGCGCCGATGGTGGCAATCTGGTCGGTGCCCGTCACGGCTATTCCGGTCTGGTCATGGCGCTGGACACGGGCTCGGCGATTCGGGGGCCGGTCCGCGCCGATCTCTATATCGGGCGCGGCGCGGCGGCGGGCGAGGAGGCCGGGGCGGTGCGGCACCCCCTGCGGATGTGGCGGCTGGTTCCGCGCTGACCCGACAAGGCTGGGCATTGTCGCCCCAAGCGCCTAGATGAACGGCGGATTCGCCGCGCAGGCCTTCCAGTTCATGACATCCCCGACCGAGCGCCCGCTTGAGCGCCTCGTCTATCGCAGCGACGCCATGAGCGCTGTCGAGGGGCCCCTGGACCTGTCCGCCATCGTCGCGACCTCCGTCCGAAACAATGGCCGGCAGAGAGTGACCGGAGCCCTGGCGCATCAGTCCGGAACCTTCGTTCAGGTGCTTGAGGGTGACGCGGACGCCCTGACGGCCCTGATGGCCACGATCGAGCTCGATGAACGCCACCGAAATGTCCGCGTCCTCGCGCGCTGGCCGGTGCAGGCCCAGCTGTTCCTTGGGTGGGCCATGATTCTGGTCGATACCCGCAAACTGTCGCCGCACCTGTCAAAGCTGCTGTCCCAGACGGGATCGGGCTCCCAGGTGACCGGTGTGCTGATCGGTCTGGCCAACGCCCGGCTGGGCACAATGGTTTGAGCGCGGTTCAGCGCCGCCGCAGCCCGCCCAGCACGCCTCGCAGCAGTTCCCGCGTCAGGGTCGACCCCGCCGTGCGCAAGACGGACTTGGTCAGGGCCTCCAGTGGCGTCTGGCGGCTGGACCGGCGTGGGGCCCGAGGGGCAGCCGGTGCCTTCGGCACGGCCGATGCCCGGTCCCTTGAAGCCCTGGCGGACTCCCGGGCAGTTTCCAGGTCCTCGCGGGCATGGCGGGCGGCGAGAATCTCCTCGGCGGATTCACGATCCACCGGCGTGTCGTAGACGCCTCTGACGGGGCTGGCCGCCATGACGGCGGCGCGTTCGACGTCTGTCGCGGGGCCGAGGCGGCTGTCCGGCGGCCGGATCAGGGTGCGGGCCACGACCCGGGGTGCGCCCTTCTCGTCCAGGGTCGAGACCAGGGCCTCGCCGGTGCCCAGGGCCTGGATGGCTTCGGCGGTGTCAAAGGCGGGGTTGGCGCGGAAGCTTTCGGACGCCGATCTCAGTCCCCGCTGCTCGGAGGGCGTATAGGCCCGAAGCGCATGCTGGATGCGATTGCCCAGCTGGGCCAGAACGCTGTCGGGTATGTCGGCCGGATTCTGGGTGACGAAAAACACCCCGACGCCCTTGGACCGGATCAGCCGCACCACCTGCTCGACCTTTTCGAGCAGGGGCT
Source organism: Caulobacterales bacterium (assembly GCA_038250335.1). Lineage (GTDB taxonomy): Bacteria > Pseudomonadota > Alphaproteobacteria > Caulobacterales > Caulobacteraceae > Brevundimonas. The sequence goes on along the minus strand of JBBSCK010000001.1, from coordinate 54,283 downwards.
TGGGCGCGTCACGAAACAGCAGGTGGGCCTCGTCGAAGAAGAAGACCAACCGGGGCTTGTCCGGATCGCCCACCTCTGGAAGCTGCTCGAACAGTTCCGACAGCAGCCATAGCAGGAAGGCCCCGTATAGACGGGGCGACGACATCAGCCGGGTCGAATCCAGCACATTGACCTGGCCCCGCCCGTCCAGATCCACGCGGATCATGTCCTCAAGCCTGAGGGCCGGCTCCCCGAAGAAGGCGTCTCCGCCCTGCTGTTCCAGCTGCAGCAGGCCACGCTGGATGGCGGCGATCGAGGCCGGGGCGACATTGCCCGCCTCACGACCGATCCGGGCGGCGTTCTCCGCGACATGGGTTAGCACGCTGCGCAGATCGTCGAGGTCCAGCATCAGCAGACCTTCCTTGTCGGCGACATGGAAGGCCACGGTCAGCACCCCTTCCTGGACGTCGTTCAGATCCAGCATGCGCGCCAGCAGCAGCGGCCCGATCTCCGACACCGTGGCGCGGACGGGGTGGCCCTTCTGGCCATAGAGGTCCCAGAACACCGTGGGAGCGGCCCGGGGAACAAGCCTCAGGTCCATGCCTGCTGCGCGGGCCGTCAGTTTCTCGTTCGGCGATCCCGGCTGGCTGATGCCGGACAGATCGCCCTTCACGTCGGCGCAGAAGACCGGCACGCCCATCTCGGAAAAGCCCTGGGCCATAATCTGCAGGGTCACGGTCTTGCCTGTGCCGGTGGCTCCCGCGATGACACCATGCCGGTTTGCCCGGTTCCACAGAAGCACCTCGCGACGGGGCGCGTCGCCATCCGAGGCCTGGCCGAGAAACAGTCCGGATTCGGGGCTAGCGTCGGTCATGCAGGATCTCCGTGGGAACGTTCTGCTTAGCCGGGCCTTCCCCGGTGTTCCAGCCGCGCCTGACGGCCGGATGGACGATTGACCCCGACCGCCCTCGCCCCGACAGTCGCACCATGAAACTTCCGATCGCCGTCCAGCACTCTGCCGTGGCACGCAACGCTCTCGTCATGATCGCCGTGGTGGCAGCGGGTGCTGCGCTCTACTGGCTGCGCGATATTCTGACCCCGCTGGCCATGGCCCTTTTCCTGATGATCATGATCGACGGGGTGAAGCGGTTCATCGAGGAACGGACCCGTCTGCCGGATCATCTCGCCGGCATCGCTGCGGTGCTGCTGGTCGTGCTCGGCTTCTTCGCCGCCATTGGCTTCATCGTGAACGGGGCAGCGAACTTCTTCAGCGACGCCTCGGGCGTGACCAGCAATATCGGGCCGCGAATCGACGCGATCATCCGGGACGGCGCGAGCCTGATCGGCATGGACGCCCCTCCCACTGCCCAAGAACTGCTTGCCGGCGTTGATCTGCGGGGTGCCCTGACCAGCCTCGCCTTCCAGATGCAGGGCGTGGCCTCCGGCTCATTCTTCGTCCTGGTCTATCTGGGCTTTCTGCTGGCCTCCCAGGCCGGCTTCCGGCGCAAGATCGTGGCCATGTTCCCCAATCGCGAGCAGCGGGCAGAGGCCTTGGGTGTGTTCCAGAGGGTGCGCGGCGGTGTCGAGGGCTATCTGTGGGTCCAGACCGTGACCGGTGCCATGATCTGCGCCGCCGCCTGGGTCCTGATGCGGGTGGTCGGGCTGGAACATGCCGAGTTCTGGACCTTCATCATCTTTGTGGTCGGCTTCATCCCCGTCCTGGGCGGGGCGGTGGCTGGGCTGGCCCCGCCGCTGTTCGCCCTGGTGCAGTTTCCGACCTACTGGCCGGCGCTGATCCTGCTGGTCGGCCTCCAGACCATCCTGTTCGTGGTCGGAAACATGATCCAGCCGCGCATGCAGGGAGACAATCAGAACATCGATCCGGTCGCGGTCCTTCTGGCCTTGGCCCTTTGGGGCAAGATGTGGGGGGTCGTGGGCATGTTCCTGTCGACGCCCCTGGCCGTCATGGCCATGGCCATCCTGGCGGAGTTCAAGGGATCGAAGTGGATCGCCGTGCTTCTTTCCGGTGATGGCAAACCCTATGCCGATGAAGACGTTGAGCAGCCTCACCGGCAACCGGGGCGGCACACATCCCGCGTCAAACCGCCGCGTCCCGGGACGGCTGAACCCTGACCCGGAGCCTTGAAGCCTTGTCCCGGCTTCCCATCTCCCATCCAGACGTCGCGGCCTCCCCCCCCCTCCCCCGGCCGCGGCGGCATCGGACCTGCGCCCATTCCCCCTCCAGCGCAGGTCCTGAAGAGAGGCCGTCGGACGCCCGTCCGGCGGCTTTTTCTTTGTCACGGGCGTGCCGGGGTTCATGAACGGCGATCAGTCTCAGGATTCCGGACCGGCGAGACGGTGTTTGTCGTTTTCCGCCCTTCCCGCGCGTCCAAGCCCGGCCTATCCAGCCCAAAGGGGCGGGACGCGCCCGTTCGGTGACACCCTGGCAACGAACGGTCGATAGCGTCTGGCCCAGAACCGGCGGCCCTGGCCGCGTGCTATACGAGACCCTGCCCATGTCCAGTTCATCGCGCACCCTCTCCCGGCCCTCCGACCTGGAGGCACTGCAGCGGGCTTTCAAGGTGGCCCTGGGGGACGGCGGCGCACTCAACAGTCTGGAACAGTCCTTCCTCGAGCAAGCCTGTGAGGACTATGCCGAGGACGAAACACCGGAACTTGCGGCCGACGACGTCGGCGCGCTTCTGGCGGACGCCTGGCGCTGGGCCGAGCGGCGCGATCCCGGCGAGGCCCCCAGGGTCGTGGTCAAGCCCCTGTCCGCCACGCACGGGCGTGCGACTCCCTATGACGTGCTGCAGATCGTCCAGGACGACAAGCCCTTCCTGGTGGACAGTCTGATGGGCGAACTGGCCGATGCTGGCGTCTCTGTCCGCGCGCTGTTTCACCCCGTGCCCCCCGTGGCGCGCGAGGCCGACGGCTCAAGACGGGCTGCGGACGACGATACGCGCGAATCCCTGATCGTGATCGTGATCGATCCCCTGCCCCCCGAGCGCCGCGCGGCGCTGACTGCGGGCGTCGAGCAGACGCTCGCCGACGTCCATGCGGCCGTGGCCGACTTTCCGGCCATGCGGGATCTGATGCAGCGATCCGTGGCCCATCTCGAAGCCTGCCCCGCAGGGATCGATCCCGAGATTGTGGCCGAGAACCTCGCCTTCCTTCGCTCACTGAGCAACGACCATTTCGTCTTCCTGGGCGCACGGGATTATGACTATCCGCGCACGCCCGATGGGGGTTACGCAGCCGAGGCACCGCTGGATCAGGCGTCGGCGGGCGTCGGTGTGCTGCGCGACCCGGAACGGACGGTCCTTCGCCGGACGTCGGAACCCGCCGTGCTGACCGCCCAGATGAAGCGGCAGATCGACTTCAGCGAACCCGTGACTGTGGCCAAGGCCAATCTGCGCAGCCGGGTCCACCGCCGGGCCTACATGGACTATGTCGGGGTCAAACGTTACGGCGACGATGGACGACCCTCGGGAGAAACCCGCTTCGTCGGGCTGTTCACAGCCGAGGCCTATGACCTCGCGGCGTCCCAGGTGCCGCTGATCCGCCGCAAGGTTGCCAAGGCCCTCGAGCGGGCCGCGAGGATCCCCGGCAGCCACAACGAAAAGCGGCTCAGGAACATCCTCGAAAACTATCCCCGGGACGAGCTGTTCCAGATCACCGAGGACGAGCTTCTGACCACGGCTCTGGGGATCCTGCACCTCTACGACCGTCCCCGGATCAAGACCTTCACGCGTAAGGACCCTTTTGACCGCTTCGTCTCGGTCCTGGCCTTCGTCCCCCGCGAGCGGTACGACGCCAGTGTCCGCGAACGGATCGGCCGGATCCTGGCCCGGGCCTGGGGCGGGCGGGTGTCGGCCTGGTATCCGCAGCTGTCGGACGCGCCGCTCGTGCGCATCCACTATATCATCGGCGTCACGCCCGGCGATCACCCCATCCCCGATCCGGCCGCCCTTGACGCCGAGATCATCGAGACCGGACGGAGCTGGGTCGACCGGTTCGAGGGGGCCCTGCGCGCCAGCGATATTGACGAGAGCGCCATCAACGCCCTGAGCACGTGGTGGGCCGAGGCCTTCGGGCCCGGCTACCGCGAGCGCTATGACGCGGCCGAGGCCGTGGCGGACCTGCAGGAAATCAACCGCCTGAACGCTTCGGGAGAGGCCGGTGAAGCGGGGGGCGGCGGAGAGCCGATCGCCGTACGAGCCTTCCGGACGGCGGCGGATACGCCGCTGCAGTTCCGGTTCAAACTTTATCGACGGGGGGCCGCCGTGCCCCTGTCCGACGTCCTGCCGATCCTGGCGGATATGGGACTGAAGACACTGGAGGAATTCGGCCACGCGATCCGCCCGGCGGCCCAGGCGGGGCCGGCCCGCCAAATCCATGTTCACGAATTCCTGCTGGAGGATCCACGCGGAGCCTCGCTCGCTTTCGCCGATGTCAGGGGCCCGTTCGAGGCGGCCTTCTCGGCCGTCTGGGACGGTCGGACCGAAAGCGACGGATTCAACCGGCTGGTGCTGGAACTGGGCGTCGGCTGGCGCGAGGCGGCGCTGATCCGCACCCTCGCCCACTATCGCCAGCAGACCGGGCTGGACCCCTCCCAGGCGGTCCAGGAGGAGGCACTGCGTGACCACCCGGCCATCGCCCGTGCCCTGCTGTCCTTGTTCGCCTGCCGCTTCGATCCCGCGCAGGGGGGCTCGGCAGGTGACCGAGAAGTCCGGTGCGCTGAACAGACCGACAGGATCAATGCCCTGCTGATGGAAGTCGCCTCGCTTGACCACGACCGGTCGCTGCGGCGGCTCTCGGCCCTGATCGGTGCGATCAAGCGCACAAACTATTACCAGACGGCCCCGGACGGGACCCTCAAGCCTCACATCTCTATCAAGATCGCCTCGCGCGAACTCGACGAGCTGCCCCTGCCCAAGCCCTATCGCGAAATCTTCGTCTGGGCGCCGCACATCGAGGGCGTGCATCTGCGCTTCGGGCCGGTGGCGCGGGGCGGCCTGCGCTGGTCGGACCGGCGCGACGATTTCCGCACCGAGGTTCTGGGACTGGTCAAGGCCCAGCAGGTCAAGAACGCCGTCATCGTGCCGGTTGGCTCCAAGGGCGGCTTCTTCCCCAAACACCTGTCGGGCATCGTGCGCGCCGGCGGCGACCGCGACGCCCAGCAGGCCGAGGCCATCCGGGCCTATCGCACCTTCCTGTCCGGGCTTCTGGACATCACTGACAACATCGCGGCCGACGGGACGGTCGTCCACCCCGCCCATGTGATCGCCTTTGAGGGCGACGATCCCTATCTGGTCGTCGCCGCCGACAAGGGCACGGCGACCTTCTCCGATATCGCCAACGGAGTATCGGCCGACTATGGATTCTGGCTCGGCGACGCCTTCGCCTCCGGCGGTTCGGTCGGCTATGACCACAAGGCCATGGGCATCACCGCGCGAGGGGCATGGGAGGCGGTCAAGCGCCATTTCCGCGAGCTCGGCAAGGACATCCAGACCGAGCCCTTCTCCGTCGTCGGCGTGGGCGACATGTCGGGCGATGTATTCGGCAACGGCCTGTTGCTCTCGAAGGCGTCGAGGCTGGTCGCCGCCTTCGACCACCGCGACATCTTCATCGACCCGACCCCGGATCCGGCCTCGTCCTGGGACGAGCGCAATCGTCTGTTCCAGCTGCCGCGTTCGTCCTGGCAGGACTATGACAAGGCGAAGATATCGGCCGGGGGCGGGGTCTTCTCTCGCTCGACCAAGTCGATCGCCCTGACGCCCGAAATCCGCGCAGCCCTGGACATCGCCGACGAGGCCCTCGACCCCGTCAGCCTGATCCGCGCGATCCTCAAGGCCCCGACGGAGCTGCTATATCTGGGCGGTATCGGCACCTATGTGAAATCGGCGGCCGAGACCGACGCCCAGGTCGGGGACAAGGGCACCGATGCTCTGCGGGTCAATGCCGACGAACTGCGGGTGCGGGTGGTGGGCGAGGGGGCCAACCTGGGCTTCACCCAGGCCGGCCGTATCGCCTTTGCGGCGGCGGGCGGGCGCATGAACACCGACGCCATCGACAATTCGGCCGGCGTGGACACCTCGGACCATGAGGTCAACATCAAGATCCTGATCGGCTCGGCCATCACCAACGGCGTCCTGCCTCTGGAAGAGCGTGTGCCGCTGCTGGCGTCGATGACCGGGGAAGTGGGCCTCAAGGTTCTGGCCCACAACTACGACCAGACCCTGGCCCTGACGCTGCAACAGGCAGAAGGCGTCGGCGCGCTGGATCAGCAGCAGAGATTCATGCAGGCACTGACCGCCCGGGGCAAGCTGGATCGCAAGGTCGAGGGCCTGCCGGGTGACATCCGCATCGGCGAGATGAAGGCTGCGGGTCAGGCCCTGACGCGGCCGGAACTGGCTGTCTTGATGGCCTATTCCAAGCTCGGACTGGCCGAGGACATCGTGGCCTCGCGTGCGCCTGAAGACCCCTTCTTTGAGGCGACCCTCGTCCGTTATTTCCCCGGGCCTCTGGCCCGGTTCGAGGACCAGATGCGGGGCCACCGGCTCCGGCGCGAGATCGTGGCCACCGTACTCTGCAACGAGATCGTCAACCTGGCCGGTCCGACCTTCCCGGACCGGCTGCGCGCGGCAGCCGGCTGCGACACGACCGCCCTGGTCATCGCCTTCGAGGCGGCGCGGCAAGTATTCCGGCTCGACGAGGCCTGGGATGCCGTTAGCGCCCTCGACCTGAAGGTCCCGGCCGAGACCCAGACGGCCCTGTATCAGGAGATCGCCACCGTGCTGCGTCGCCAGACCTTCTGGCTGGCGCGCCGGGCGGGGCGCGCCGGGGCGAGCGTCGCGGGGCTGATTTCGGCCTACCGCCCCGCAGCAGACGCCCTGCGCAAGGAAGGCGGGGACGTCCTGTCCCGCTTCGAACAGCAGCGGCTGGAGGCGCGGCTGAAGCGGTTTGCCGACATGGGGGTGGGCGAGGACCTCGCCCGGGTGGTCTCCATGCTGCGGCCCTTGGTTGCAACGGCCGATATCGGCGATCTTGCGCGCGACAGCGGCTGGTCCGAACCGAGAATGGCGCGGCTGTATCACCAGGTCGGGGCGGCGTTCGATTTTGATCGGCTCAGGGCGGCCGCCGGGGCCGTACCGTCCGGCGATCATTTCGACCGGCTGGCCGTGCGTCGGCTGATGGAGGATCTGATGGTCGAGCAGGTGACCCTGACCCGGGCCGTGGCCACGGCCTCCGATCCCGAAGTGGGCGATAGCGAGGCGGCGGCCGAGGCGGCTGTGGATGCCTGGATCGGGGCTCGCCAGACAGTCGTTGAGGGCGTCCGCGCCGCAGTGGACGAGATCGAGGCCTCCGGGACGGGCTGGACCTTCGCCAAGCTGACCATCGCCAACGGCCAGATCCGTCACGTCATCGGGTCAGCCTGATGCCCAGGAAATTTCTCGTCGTCGCCGATGACAGCCCCGAGTTCGAGGCGGCGCTGCGCTACGCGGCCCGCCGGGCGCGTTCGACCAGCGGCCGGGTGGTTCTGCTGCGCATCATGCCGGGGGGCTCGGACGAGCACTGGTCCGGAGTCCGCGAGGAAATCCAGCGTCAGCAGCGCGCCGAGGCCGAGGCCCTGTTGACCCGGCTGGGCGAGGAGGCGGGCGAGCGGTCGGGGGCCGCTCCGCTTTTCCTGATCGAGCGAGGCGAGCCCCTGGCGGTGATCCGCAAGGTCGTCAGCGAGGATCCCGAGATCAAGATCCTGGTGCTGGCGGCCGGTAGCGGCTCCCGGGGACCTGGGCCGCTGGTCTCTGCGGTCGTGAAACAGGGGGCTCTGGGCGGGCGCAAGCTGCCGGTCACCATCGTCCCCGGTGAACTGACCGACGCCGAGATCGAGGATCTGGCGTAGTTCGGGGCGCTGCCGCTCGCCGTGCTTCGGCTCACCGCTTGCGTGCGAGTATGGGTCTGCCTCCCCCGAAGGGAAGCGAGAGGGTCTTGCGAACCCGTCCCCGCGGGCGCACTTTTGCACCATGTTCATCCAGACCGAACCGACCCCGAACCCCAATGCGCTGAAGTTCCTGCCCGGCCGCGATGTGGCCGTCGGCGGCTCTCGCGACTTCCTGAGCCTTGACCAGGCGGCCGCGTCCCCGCTGGCCGAGGCCCTGTTTCAGCTGGAGGATGTGACCGGCGTCTTCTTCGGCTTCGATCATGTCTCCGTCACCCGCGCCGGACACGGCCGTGACTGGAGCGAGATGAAGCCGGAAATCCTTTCGGTGATCATGGACCATTTCGTGTCCGGCGCGCCCCTGCTGCGCGACAGCGAGGCCGGGACCGAGGATACGTCCGGGGACTCCGAGATCGTGACCGAGATAAAGGCGCTGCTCGACAGCCGCATCCGCCCGGCCGTGGCCCAGGACGGCGGTGACATCCTGTTTGACGCCTTCGACGAGGAGAGCGGCGTCCTCAGCCTGCGCATGCGCGGAGCCTGCGCCGGCTGCCCGTCTTCGGCCATGACGCTGAAGGCCGGTGTCGAGCAGATGATGCGCCACTACGTCCCCGAAGTGACCAGCGTCGAACAGGTGATCTGACGTGACGGAGGTCCCGTCCTTCCTCACAAACGGCCCACGACCCCACCGACGGATCAGGTCCCGTCGCCCATGGATTGTGGGTCGCCGGCGATGAGGGTGCTGGTGATCGACACGGCCCTTGACGCCTGCACGGTGGCGGTGTTCGAGGCCGGGGTCGCCTTGGGCCAACGCTGCGAGACCATGGCACGGGGCCATTCCGAACGCCTCGGCGGTTTCGTCCGCGATGTGGTGGCCCAGGCCGGCGGCGGGTTCGACGCGCTGGACCGGATCGGCGTCACGGTCGGACCTGGCTCGTTCACAGGCCTGCGGGTCGGTCTGGCCTTCGCCCAGGGTCTGGGCGCGGCGCTCGACCGTCCGGTCGTTGGGATTTCCACCTTGGCCGCCCTCGCCCGGTCGGCCGACGGCGGCGAAGGACGCACTGCGGCTGTGATCGATGCTCGCCGGGAGCAGGTCTATCTGCAGATGTTCGACAACGGTCGACCGGTTTCGACCCCTGAGGCCCTGTCGGTGGAGGCGGCGATGGCGACACTCGCCGGAGCAGGCAGCCTGTGGCGTATGACCGGGTCGGGTGCGGGTCTGGTCGGGGGAGTTGGAGGCGGCGAAACCGCGCCTGCACCGGCGGCCCTCGCTGCCCTGACCGAGGCCTTCGATCCGGCAGAACATCCCCCCCGGCCTCTCTATCTGCGCGCTCCTGATGCGACCCCGCCGACCCGGCTGCCCGGTCAGGCACGCCCGACCGCGATGCAGGGATGAGTGCTGCCGGTCCCGGCGGCGACATCACCGACCCCTTGGCCCTGTGTCACGGGTTGGCACAACTCCACGCCGAGGCGTTCGACGCGCCCTGGACAGCCGCCGCCTTTGCCGGGCTTCTGACCCAGCCGGGTGTGATCCTGGAAGCGGAACCCCGGGGGTTCATCCTCGTCCGCGCCGCCGCAAACGAGGCCGAAATTCTGACCCTTGCGGTGCGGCCAGCGGCCCGGCGCAGTGGCGTGGCACGGCACCTCGTCGAGGCGGCGGCCCGCCGGTCAGCGGCTCTGGGGGCGGAGCGGCTATTGTTGGAGGTGGCCGAGGACAATTGCCCGGCCCGGGCCCTGTACGCCCGCCTCGGCTTTGGGACGGCCGGACGGCGGCGGCGATACTATGCGCGACCCGCCCGGGAACCGGTTGATGCCCTGCTACTGGTTCTCAAATTGGCGGGGCGGCTTCCCAGCGGCTGATCGCCGCCCTATCCTCACCTTCATGGACCGGATCGAGAAACTCTGCGCCGAGCGCGGCATGCGCATGACCGAACAGCGCCGGGTCATCGCCCGGGTGCTGGGAAGCGCCGAGGACCACCCGGACGTTGAGGAACTGTATCGCCGCGCCTCGGCCATCGACCCGCATATCTCGATCGCCACCGTCTACAGGACCGTGCGCCTGTTCGAGGAGGCCGGGGTGGTCGAGAAGCACGATTTCGGCGACGGACGAAGCCGCTATGAAGAGGCTGGCGACGACCACCACGACCATCTCATCGACACCCGCACCGGCGAGGTCATCGAATTCTTCGACGCCGAGATTGAGCGGCTCAAGACCGAGATCGCCGAGCGTCTGGGCTTTGAACTGGTCGGCCACAAGCTGGAACTCTACGGCAAGGCCATCGAGGGGGCAGAACCCTCCAAGCGCGAGGGCCTGATCTTCACCCGCAACGCGCACCGGGTGGAGCCCTGACGGCGGGTGAAGTGGCGCCTGACGGCCGGGCGGACTAGATAGTCGCCATGTCTGAAACCCTGACCCTGCCGACGCTCGAGACGGCCGTGCCCGAGACGGCCCCGAAACGGCTGTTCATCAAGACCTACGGCTGCCAGATGAACGTCTATGATTCCGAGCGCATGGCCGATGTGCTGCGGCCGCTGGGCTATGCCCCGACCGATACGCCCGAGGGCGCGGACTTCGTCATCCTGAACACCTGCCACATTCGCGAAAAGGCGGCCGAGAAGGTCTATTCCGAGCTCGGCAAGCTGCGGCGGATGAAGGAGGCCCGGGCCGCAGCGGGGGCCGGGTCCATGACCATCGCCGTGGCCGGCTGCGTCGCCCAGGCGGAGGGCGAGGAGATCATGCGCCGCCAGCCTGCGGTGGATATCGTCGTCGGCCCCCAGGCCTATCACCAGCTGCCGGAACTCCTGACCCGAACCGCACGGGCGCGGGGCGAGCGGATCGGTGCGGACTTTGCGCCCAATGAAAAGTTCGACGCCATGCCGGCCGTGCGGGGCGTCGACGGACCGACGGCCTTCCTGACGGTGCAGGAGGGTTGCGACAAGTTCTGCAGCTTCTGCGTCGTCCCCTATACGCGGGGGGCGGAATGGTCGCGGCCGGTCGCCGATGTGCTGGCCGAGGCGCGTGGACTGGCGGATCAGGGCGTGCGCGAGCTCACCCTGCTGGGCCAGAACGTCAACGCCTATGATGGTGAGGGACCCGACGGCACGGTCTGGACCCTGGCGAAACTGGCTCGCGCCTTGGCCGAGGTCCCCGGAATCGACCGCATCCGCTATACCACCAGCCACCCCAACGACATGTCCGACGACCTGATCGCGGCTCACGGAGAGCTCGAGGCGTTAATGCCCTATCTGCATCTGCCGGTGCAGTCAGGGTCGGACCGCATCCTGAGGGCTATGAACAGGAAGCACGGGCGGCAGGCATATATCGACCTGATCGGCCGGATTCGCCAAGCGCGACCCGATATCGCGATCTCGGGCGATTTCATCGTCGGATTCCCGGGCGAGACCGATCGGGATTTCGAGGACACGATGGGGCTGGTGATGGCCGTCGGCTACGCCTCCGCCTTCTCCTTCCTGTATTCCCCGCGCCCCGGCACACCCGCGGCCACGATGGGGACCCAGGTCCCGGCGGATGTCGCTCTCGCCCGGCTGCATGCGCTTCAGGCCCTGCTGCTGGAGCAGCAGGCGGTGTTTAACACGGCGCAGACCGGCAAGACGCTGGACGTTCTGTTCGAAAAGAAGGGCCGCCACGGTGCCCAGGCCATCGGCCGCTCGCCCTATCTTCAGTCGGTCCATGTCGAGGACGCGGATCATCTGATCGGGCGGATCGTTCCCGTCAGGATCGAACACGGTCAGCAGAACAGCCTGAAAGGCAGGCTTGCCGACGCGCCCCTCAAGCAGCCGCGCTCCGCGAGCGGGGCGTCAGGGAACCAGAATGGCGCGTGAATCGGAATTCCTGGCTCTCGACGATCACGCGCTCCGCGCCGTCATCGGGCCCAACAGCCGCCACGTCGCCCTGATCGAGGACGCCTTCAAGGTGCTGATCGAGGCCCCGGGTGGGGGGGTGTCGATCAACGGTGGCGCGCGCGACCGGGCCAACGCGAAGGCCGTCATCGCCGGTCTGGTCACCCGGGCGGAAAAGGGCGCCGAAGTCAATGAGGCCGACGTCCGCGCCGGCATCGGTCTGGCCCGGGGCGGCGGCGGCAAGGCCTCGATCAACGACCCCATGACCCTGCCGGTCGGCAAGCGCGGGGCCATCGTGCCCAAGACCAACGCCCAGGCCCGCTATCTGGAGACCCTCGCGAGCTGCGAGCTGTCCTTCGGCGTCGGTCCGGCGGGGACCGGCAAGACCTTCCTCGCCGCCGCCTACGGCGCGTCGCTGCTGCGCCGCGGACAGGTCGACCGGCTGGTCATCACCCGCCCGGCCGTGGAGGCGGGCGAGAAGCTGGGCTTCCTGCCCGGCGACCTGAACGAGAAGGTCGACCCCTATCTGGCCCCGATCTGGGAGGCGCTGAACGATATCCTCGGGGCCGAGGACGTGCAGCGCCGCCGCGACAAGGGCGAGATCGAGGCGGCCCCCATCGCCTTCATGCGTGGCCGCACCCTCAGCCACGCCTTTGTCATCGTCGACGAGGCCCAGAACACCAGCCGGTTGCAGATGAAGATGGTCCTGACCCGTCTGGGCGAGGGGGCCCGCATGGTGGTGACCGGCGACCCGTCGCAGATCGATCTGCTGAATCCGCGCGATTCCGGTCTGGCCCACGCCCTGCGCATCCTGCGCGACGTCAAGGGCGTCGGGGTTCTGGAGTTCGAGGCCCAGGATGTGGTGCGCCACGCCATGGTCGAGCGGATCGTGCGGGCCTATGACGCCGATGCGATCCGCGGCCGTCCCACGCCCGACCTTGAGGACCCGGCCGCCGCATGATCGAGGTCGAGGTCGAGGCCGGCGACTGGACCGGGTCTGTCGACGATGTCGAAGCCGTGGTCGAACGCGCCGCCGTAGTGGCGCTGGGCGACCAGATCCGGGGCGTGGTCGTTCTGCTGACAGACAACGCCACGGTCCGGGACCTGAATGCGCGGTTCCGGGACCAGGACCGCCCGACCAATGTGCTGTCCTTTCCGGCGGCGCTCCTGCCCGACACCGGGGGGTCCGTGCCGTTGGGGGATATCGTCCTGGCCTATGGGGTCTGCGCCGCCGAGGCCCAGGCCCAGGGCAAGTCGCTGTCGAACCATCTGACCCATCTGGTCATCCACGGGGTTCTTCACCTGCTGGGTCGTGACCACGTGATCGAGGCCGAGGCCGAGGCGATGGAGGCCGAGGAACGGACGCTGCTTGCCAGGCTGGGGGTCGCCGACCCATACACGCTGCCGCATGACGGATGACCTTGCGACCCCCCTGCGCGCGGCCCTGAGCGGCCGTCTCGGCCGGATGGCGCTTGCGCTGATTGCCGGAATCGCGGCGGCGCTGGCCCATCCTCCGTTCGGGTTCCTGCCAGGCCTGCTCGGCTATCCGCTGCTGATGCTTCTGGGCGAGCGGTCGAGCTCGATCCGTGGCTCCTTCTGGATGGGCTGGCTGGCTGGGTTCGGCTATTTTGCCGTCGGCTGCTGGTGGGTAGCCGAGGCCTTTCTGGTCAATCCGGCCCAGGCCTGGATGGCCCCCTTTGCGGCCAGCCTGCTGCCGGCCGGCATTGGTCTGTTCTGGGGTGCTGCGACCGCGCTCTACCGGCGGTTCGCGCCTGCAGGGCTCGTCCGGGTCGTGGTCTTCGCCGCCCTGTTCGGGCTGTTCGAATGGCTGAGAGGCCACGTCCTGACCGGCTTTCCCTGGAACCCGGCCGGGGCCAGCTGGGCCGCCGGATCGGCAGGATCGCAGTTCGCGGCCGTTGTCGGGGTCTATGGGCTCGGCGTGATAACCGTTGCGGCCGTCTGCGCCCCCGGCGTGCTGGTCACTCCCGGTCCCCGCAAGGCGCGGGCCGGCGTCGCCCTCGCAGGCCTGGCCGCCCTCGCCGCCCTTGTGGTCGGCGGCGCGCTGCGGCTGGAGGCGGCGGAAGTACGCGAGACGACCACCCTCGTGCGGATCATTCAGGCGGATGTTCAGCAGGAATCGAAATGGACGCCCGAGGCCTATCGCTCGATCGTCGACCGCTATGTCAATCTGACGGCACGCCAGGGGGCAGCCGTGCCGGACGTCGTGGTCTGGCCCGAGGGGGCCCTGCCGGCCAGTTTCAACGATGTGTTCGCGCCCGGCTCACTGGACGGGGAGGCCATTGCCCGCGCCGTGCGGCCGGGCCAGACCCTGCTCGCCGGACTGGCGCGCGCCGAGCGTGGCCCGGACGGTCGCGCGCTTTACCACAACAGTCTGATCGCCCTGGCTGACGAGGGCGGGCCGGGACTGCGGGTCGCGGCCGTCTACGACAAATACAGGCTGGTGCCGTTTGGAGAATTCCTGCCGCTGGGCGGGCTGATGAGCGCCCTCGGAGTGCGCAGCCTGGTGCATATGCCCTCCGACTTCAGCCCCGGTCCGCGCCCCGGCCCGATCACGGTCCCGAACGCGCCGCCAGTCCAGCCCCTGATCTGCTACGAAAGCCTTTATCCTGGCTTCACTCCGGGCGCGCACGGTCGACCGGACTGGATCGTCAACGTCTCGAACGACGCCTGGTTCGGGGCCACCTCGGGACCGATCCAGCACCTGAACCTGGCCAGCTACCGCGCCATCGAGACCGGCCTTCCGGTGGTCCGGGCGACGCCCACGGGGGTCTCGGCCATGATCGATCCCTGGGGACGGGTGATCGGCGACCAGCGGCTGGACTCCGGAGAGAGCGGGGTGATCGACGCTCGCCTGCCCCACCCCATCGGAATCACCCCCTACGGACGGTTCGGGGACCTGTTCTTCTGGTTTCTGGTGCTGGCCGGTCTTGTCCCTGCCATCCTGGCCGCGCGGAGGGGCCGGTAGCAGCGACGGACCCGGTCGCGTCTGGCTGCTCCGGGGACTTTCGCCCCGGGTCGGGACCACGGCCTGGCACCGGCTTCACGCCTTCGCCAGAACCACTAAACGGTTGTTCTCAGACGAACGTGCGCTCGCGTAATCGCTATTTCCCGGAATTTGAATGACAGTCTGTGCAGACGGGTGCATTGGAACGGTCACGTTCTAATAGAAGTGGCGACAGACGAGACATGGCTAGAGGTGTCGGCGAGGACGGACCCCATCCAGTGGACCGTCATGTGGGAAGACGGGTATGCGAGAAGCGCATCAGCCTTGGCTACAACCAGAGCGATCTGGGTCGGGCGCTGGGGCTGACCTTCCAGCAGATTCAAAAATATGAAAAGGGCGCCAACCGGATCTCGGCGTCGAAACTGTGGGACATTGCCCGCTTCTTCAAGGTGGACATCGGCTACTTCTTCCAGGGCCTGAATGCAGATCAACCCGGAATGGCGGAAGGCGAGGGGGCGGGGTTTGACCACGATTTCCCCTCGACCCGCTACACTATCGAAATTTCCCGCCTGGCCCCCCGGCTATCGAGCCGCCAGCAGAAACTGGCGCTGGAACTGATCCGCGAAATGGCCGGAAAGCCCGATACCGAAGTCTGACCGGCCTTGGGTCAATCGAGACGACGTCAGTCGGGCCGCCGCTGTCCGAATGTCGGGGCCGCCGCCTTCTGTTCCGCCCAGTAGGCGGCCCCGTTGTCCGGCTTGAACATGGTGCGGGGCGTACCGTCCCGCGCCACGACCGCAAAGGTGTTGGTCGCAGCCTGATACATCAGGCTGTCGCCGTTGGGCCGGGTCACGGTCTCCGTTCCGGAGGGCGGTCGCGTTGTGAAAGCGGTCACCTTGTCCAGAAAGTCGCCTGCGGATCGCGCGTCGAAATCGGCCCCGTTGCGTTCGTACAGCCGCACAATCTTTTCATTGACGGTCTCGCGCCGGTTGGCAGTGAGGGCTGTCCTTTCGGCCACCGCGTTCGATGGTGCCGTGGCCGCACCGGTCGCGGCCGAAGCGGGCAGGGTCACCCCCGACAAACCCGCCGCCCGGTCCCGGGTCTCGACGGCCGAGTCCCCGTCGCCACAGCCCCCGAGCCCGATCAGCGCCGTCAGCGCAACGCCCGTGATCGTCCAGACCCTCATCGCACCCTCCTGTGAAATCCATCGAACGATGTTAGACACAGGTTACGTGTTCATGCAATGTTCTTCTCGCGGTCGCTCGACGGAGCGGTCGTCGACGGCTAGACCGTGGCGATGTCCAGCCCCGTTCTGACCCACCGCAAGATCCTGCTGATCGTGGGCGGCGGCATCGCAGCCTACAAGGCTCTGGAACTCGTGCGGCTGCTGAAGAAGGCCGGAGCCGAGGTCCGGGCCGTGCTGACCGACAGCGGGGCCGCCTTCGTCACCCCGCTGTCGCTGGCGTCGCTGACAGGCCATCCGGTGCGGACGGGGCTGTTCCTGCCCGATGACGAGACGACCATGGGTCATATCGAGTTGTCGCGCTGGGCCGATCTGGTGGTCGTCGCCCCGGCGACGGCAGGTCTGATTGGCAAGGCCGCGAACGGCCTGGCCGACGATCTCGCGTCCACGACCCTGCTGGCCACCGACAAGCGGGTGCTGCTGGCCCCGGCGATGAATGTGCGGATGTGGCTGCATCCAGCGGTGCAGGGCAATGTGGCCCGGCTGGCGGGTTTTCCGGGCTTTCACGGCATGGCCGTCGTGGGGCCGGACGAGGGCGAGATGGCCTGTGGCGAGTTCGGCCCGGGCCGGATGGCAGAGCCTGCGGCGATTCTGGAGGCGATCACCGGTTTTCTGGCCGGGCCTGAGCACCGGCCGCTGGCCGGACGGCGCGCCGTGGTGACGGCGGGTCCCACTTTCGAGCCGATCGACCCGGTGCGGGGCCTGACCAACCGGTCGAGCGGCAAACAGGGCTATGCCATCGCCGCCGCCCTTGCCGAACGCGGGGCTGAGGTGACGCTGGTGTCCGGTCCGACCGGGCTGGCCGCCCCGCCGGGTGTGAGCCGCATCGAGGTCGAGACCGGGTTGCAGATGCAGGCGGCGACCCAGGGCGCGCTTCCCGCCGACATCGCGGTGCTCAGCGCCGCCGTGGCGGACTGGCGGGTGGACACGATCGCCGGCGGCAAGATCAAAAAGGGGCCGGGCGGTCCTCCGACCCTGAGCCTGATCGAGAACCCGGACATCCTGGCGGGGCTGGCCGCGCCCGGACCCTTGCGGCCCGGTCTCGTCGTGGGCTTTGCCGCCGAGACGACCGATCTGGAGGCCAATGCCCGGGCCAAGCGGTCGCGCAAGGGCTGTGACTGGATCGTCGGCAATGACGTCTCTGCCGATGTGTTCGGGGCCGACGGCAACACCGTGCTGCTGGTGACGGCCGAGGGGGCCGAGGCCTGGCCCCGTCTGTCCAAGACCGAGGTGGCCGCGCGCCTTGCCGACCGCATCGCCACCCGTTTCGCACCGAAATCCTGAGAGAGACTGAGTGACCACCCTTCGTATCCTGCGCCTGCCTCATGCCGGGGACCTGGCCCTGCCTGCCTATGAGACGGCCGGATCGGCCGGAATGGACCTGCGGGCCGCTGTACCTGAAGACGCGCCAGTGACGCTTGAGCCGGGCGCGCGGGCCCTGATCCCCACCGGCCTGAAGATCGCGCTGGAGACGGGATGGGAGGCCCAGGTGCGCCCCCGCTCGGGCCTTGCGCTCAAGCACGGCATCACCTGCCTGAACACGCCCGGCACCATCGACAGCGACTATCGCGGGGAAGTGGGCGTGATCCTGGTCAATCTGGGCCGCGAGCCCTTCGTCGTTCGTCGCGGCGAGCGGATCGCGCAGATGGTCGTGGCGGCGGTGGCCCAGGCCAGCGTCGTCGAGGTGGAGGATCTTGACGAGACGGCGCGCGGCACCGGCGGCTTCGGCTCCACCGGGCGATAGTCCGCCCCCGTCGCACCCAGCGGACCGCGGGCTTCGGCGGCAGGCGCACCCATCAACGCTGGACGGCAAGCGGTGGACCGGGCGGCTCGCCCCTTTCCCTTTGGCGGAGAGGCGGCTATAGGGCGTCCCACATCGTTAGACCGGCGTCCAACGGCGTCGTTCAAAGCGGCGGCCGTGGAGGCCGACCGCTTTTTCTTTTGCCCGGATACCAGACCCACCTTGCGCGCCAAGACCGTCGAAGACCGCCAGATCCTGGAGCTGATCGATCCCGTCGCGGAATCCATCGGCCTCAGCATTGTGCGCGTGCGCCTGATGGGTGGTACCCTGCGGCGCCGGCTCCAGGTCATGGCCGAGCGACCGGCCGACAATGACATCGACGTCGGCGAATGCGCGCGCCTGAGCCGTGCCATGTCGGAGGTGCTGGACGCCGCTGATCCGATCGCCGGCGAATATCTTCTGGAAGTCTCCTCGCCCGGTATCGACCGGCCCTTGACCCGGCTCAAGGATTTCGACCTGTTCGAGGGGCTGGAGGCGCGGCTGGAATCTGACCGGATGATCGAGGGGCGCAAACGCTTCAAGGGCATTCTGGCCGGCATCGACGGCGACAACATCGCCATCGATCTGGACGGCGAGGATGACACCGCCTTGATCCCATTCGACTGGCTGGTAGACGCCAAACTGGTCATGAACGACGCCCTGCTGAAGCGCGGGGCCGCAATCCGCGCCGCGCGGGGCGAACCCGAAGACGACGGGCTCCCCGCCGGGGCACCCGAAGACCGCAACAACGCAACGACCCCCAAGACCCATCCTGAGGACGACGCCTGATGGCCGTGACCGGTATTTCCGCCAATCGCCTGGAACTTCTGCAGATTGCCAATGCGGTCGCCCAGGAAAAGAACATCGACCGCGAGATCGTGGTCGAGGCCCTGGAAGAAGCGATCCAGAAGGGCGCCAAGTCGCGCTACGGGGCCCATCACGACATCCGCGCCAAGATCGATCCCAAGACCGGCGAACTGGCCCTGACCCGTCACGTCACCATCGTCGAGGACGACTGGATGCCGGAAGATGAGCTGGAAGAGTTCAACGACTCGGCCATGGTCCGCCTGACCGATGCATCCAAGCGCGATCCCGAAGCCGTGGTCGGCAAGGAATATGTCGAGGACCTGCCGCCGTTCGAGTTCGGCCGGGTCCAGACCCAGATGGCCCGTCAGGTCATCACCGGAAAGGTCCGCGAGGCCGAGCGCGCCAACCAGTATGAGGAGTTCAAGGACCGCGTCGGCGAGATCGTCAACGGCACCGTCAAGCGCGTCGAATACGGCAATACCATCGTCGACCTCGGCCGGGGCGAGGGCATCATGCGCCGCGACCAGTCGATCCCGCGCGAGGTGTTCAACATCGGCGACCGGATCCGCACCTACATCTATGACGTCCGGCCAGAGGCCAAAGGCCCGCAGATCATGCTGAGCCGCGCCCACCCGGGCTTCATGGCCAAGCTGTTCGCTCAGGAAGTCCCCGAAGTCTACGACGGCGTGATCGAGATCCGCGCCGCCGCCCGCGACGCCGGCTCGCGTGCCAAGATGGCCGTGCTGTCGAACGACTCCTCCATCGATCCCGTCGGGGCCTGCGTCGGCATGCGCGGCTCGCGCGTGCAGGCGGTGGTGGCCGAGCTGCAGGGTGAGAAGATTGACATCATCCAGTGGAACCCGGACGAGCCGACCTTCATCGTGAATGCGCTGGCGCCCGCTGAAGTGTCCAAGGTGGTGCTGGACGAGGAAGCCGACCGGGTCGAGGTCGTGGTGCCCGACGAACAGCTGTCGCTGGCCATCGGCCGTCGCGGCCAGAA
The DNA here is from genome assembly GCA_038250335.1 of Caulobacterales bacterium. Lineage (GTDB taxonomy): Bacteria > Pseudomonadota > Alphaproteobacteria > Caulobacterales > Caulobacteraceae > Brevundimonas. Next base: position 34,706 of record JBBSCK010000001.1, on the reverse strand, counting down.
CGTGCGCCTCGCCTCCCAGCTGACCGGCTGGCAGATCGACATCATCACCGAGAGCCAGGACTCCGAGCGCCGTCAGCGCGAGTTTTCGGAACGCACCACCCTGTTCCAGGAAGCCCTCGACGTCGACGAGGTCATCGCCCAGCTGCTGGTCACCGAGGGCTTTGCCACGATCGAGGATCTGGCCTTCGTCGACAACTATGAGGTCGCCGAGATCGAGGGCTTCGACGAGGATACGGCCGAGGAGCTGCAGGCCCGCGCGCGGGACTATCTCGAGCGTCAGGCCGCGATCCTGGATGCCAGACGCATCGAGCTGGGCGTCGAGGACGCCGTTATGGCTGTTCCGGGCGTGACCGGCGCCATCGCCGTGGCGCTGGGCGAGGGCGGCATCAAGACTGTCGAGGATCTGGCCGATCTGGCCACCGATGAAATCCGCGGCGGCCATGAGATGAAGAACGGTGAACGGGTGAAGGTCCCGGGCGTGCTGGAGAGCTTCAATCTGGCCCAGGAGGACGCCGAGATGCTGATCCTTCAGGCGCGGGTCGCGGCCGGCTGGATCGACGCTTCCGAACTGCCGCTGCCGCCCGAGCCTGAATACGAGGAAGAGGCTGAGTTCGCCGAGGGTGAGTACGACGCCGAGGCCGTGTTTGAGGCCGCGCCGGACGCGGGTGCCGGTGACGCGCCCGAAGTCGCCGATGACGCCGGGGTCGACGACCTCGAGCCGACCCCCGACGCGTGATGCGGTGCACTGTCCATGAGCCTGCGCGACGCGACGATCGATAGGGAGCGCCGGGACCTGGTCACCCACCAGGCGATGGATGAATCTCGACTGATCCGCTTCGTCGCCGGGCCGGACGGTGCCGTCGCCCCCGACCTCGGTCGCAAACTGCCCGGTCGCGGCATGTGGGTGGAGGCGTCTCGCGCCTCCGTCGATGCGGCTGTGAAGAAAAACCTGTTCTCGCGCTCGGCCAAGGCCCCGCTGAAACCGACGCCTGACCTCGCCGATGTGGTTGAGGTCCAGCTGGTCCGGCGCTGTCTGGACCAGTTGGGTCTTGCCCGGCGCGAGGGCGTGCTTATCTCCGGCTTCGAGAAATCGGCCGCGGCGATCCGCTCCGGCAAGGCCGCCTGGCTGGTCGAGGCGAGAGACGGCGCGCCCGACGGGCGCGGCAAACTGCTCGCCCTCGCCCGGCATCAGACGACCCGGATCAGCGGCGCTTTCAGCGCGGATGATTTGAGTTTGGCCCTCGGGCTGGAAAATGCGATACACGCCGTCCTGCTCGCCGGAGGGCGGGCGGATCGCTGGGGCCAGGAGGCCTCGCGATTGGCGGGATTTCGACCGCTCCGTCCCCCGGAATGGGACCTGGATCATCCCTCGACGCACGAGCGCGGCGAGGGAGAGGATGTGGGATCCGACGGCGGGCGCGGGTCAGACGAAGACCCGGGAGACGAGCCTTTGCGGGCGGATTGACGGGCGGGTAGTCGCTTCTCTCGAGAGGCCCACCCCGCACGGCTTTTTGCGTTGGACGAGACGATTTTTGACTAAGACGCGGCGGACTTTTCCGCCCTCGAGTAAAGCGACCGGATGAGCGACGAGAACGACAAGACCAACGACGGACAGAGCCCGCAGGCCCCGACCGGAACCCCGTCGACGACGGGACCGCGGGCGCCGCTGAGCCTGAAGCCTCGCGCCGTGGGATCGGTTTCGACCGGCACCGTGCGCCAGAGCTTTAGCCATGGTCGCACCAAGACGGTGGTCGTCGAGACCAAGCGTCGTCCCGGGGCTCCGGTCGGTGGCCATCAACGGCCCCAGGGCTTCGATGTTGCCCGGCCGCGTCCCGACGCTACGGCTCCGCAGGCCTCGGCACCGCGTCCCCAGACGCAGCAGCCCGCCGGCGGTCGCCTGTCCAATGAGGAACAGGAAGCCCGTCGTCGCGCCATCGAGACCGCGACCCAGGCCCAGGCCGAACGGGCCGCTGCCCAGGCCGCCGAACAGGCGCGCCGCGACACCGCTGCCCGGGACCAGGCTGCTGCCGCCGCCTCGGCGGCCAGCGCGGCCCAGGCTGAGGCGGTCTCGGCCCGTGCCGCCGCAGAGGCGGCCCGCGCTGAAGCGTCGAAACTGACAGCCGCCGCCCCGGCCAAGCCCGCCGCGCGTGCGCCACTGGCACCCAAGCCGGCCCCGAAACCGGCAGCCCCGGCTCCCGAAGCCGCTCCGGTCGCCGCCGCTCCGGCTCCGGCTCCCGCTCCTGCTGCGCCGGCCGCGCCCGTTCCCGCCCGGCCGGCCCCGCCCACCCGTCCGGTGGTCAATTTCGGTCAGCGCGTCCCAAAGGCGACAAACCCGGCCCGCGCGCCGATCGACCGACCGGCCTTCGGGGCCCGCTCGGCCCGTGAGGAAGCCATGGGCGGCGGTGAGAAATCCTATTCCGACCGTCCGGCCAATGCCCGTCCGGGCGGCGCGCCCGCGCGTCCGGCCGAGCCGGTCCGCTATTCGGCCCTGAACCCGCGCCCGGCTCCCGGCGCGGCGCGCCCGGGTGCCCGTACCGGCCCCGGCGGTCGTCCGGCGCCGAACGCCCCGCCGGTGGCCGCTGAGGTCTCGCGGCCCAGCCGCGCGCCCGGCGGCGGCTTCGCCCGTCCGCTCAAGCCCGAGGACGATCGCGACAAGCGGTTCTCCGACGCCGGCAAGGCCGTCAGCCGCACGCGCGGCGAGCCCAAGCGACGCGAGGGTCGCCTGACAATCCAGGCCCTCGCCGGTGACGGCGACACGGCCGAGCGGATGCGCTCGCTGGCCTCGGTCCGCCGGGCCCGTGAACGCGAGAAGGAAAAGCGCAAGGGCGGCTCCACCGACGCGCCGAACCGTCCGCGCGAGGTCGTGATTCCCGACGTCATCACCGTGCAGGAACTGGCCAACCGGATGGCCGTGCGCGGCGTCGACATCATCAAGTTCCTGATGAAGCAGGGCCTGATGATGAAGATCAACGACGTCATCGATACGGACACCGCCGAACTGGTGGCCGACGAGTTCGGCATGACCGTGCGCCGCGTGTCCGAAAGCGACGTCGAGGCCGGCTTCCTGTCCGACGACATCGACGACGAGGCGGTCACGCCGCGCGCGCCGGTCGTGGCCATCATGGGCCATGTCGACCACGGCAAGACCTCTCTGCTCGACGCCCTGCGGACCACCGACGTCGCTTCGGGCGAGGCCGGCGGCATCACCCAGCACATCGGGGCCTATCAGGTGAAGACGCCGTCAGGCGCAGCCGTCACCTTCCTCGACACGCCGGGCCACGCGGCTTTCAGCGCCATGCGGACGCGCGGTGCCAATGTCACCGACATCGTCATCCTGGTGGTGGCGGCCGACGACGGCGTCATGCCCCAGACGATCGAATCCATCTCCCACGCCAGGGCGGCGGGTGCCCCGATCATTGTGGCCGTAAACAAGATCGACAAGCCCGACGCCGATCCCCAGAAGGTCGTCAACGAGCTGCTGCAGTACGAGATCATCGGCGAGGCCCTCGGCGGCGAGACCCAGATCGTCGAGGTCTCCGCCAAGGCGCGCACCAACCTCGACGGCCTGATCGAGGCCATCCTGCTGCAGGCCGAGGTCATGGACCTGAAGGCCGATCCCGAACGCTCGGCCGAAGGTGTGGTTATCGAGGCCAAGCTGGACAAGGGCCGCGGCCCGGTTGCCACCGTCCTGGTCAAGCGCGGCACGCTGAAGCGCGGCGATATCGTCGTGGCCGGCTCGGCCTGGGGCAAGGTTCGCGCCCTGCTCAACGAGCGCGGTGAACAGCTGACTGAGGCCGGACCGTCCGTTCCCGTCGAGATACTCGGTCTGGACGAGGCTCCCTCTCCCGGCGAACCGCTGGCGGTGGTCGAATCCGAGGCGCGCGCGCGCGAGCTGACCGAATACCGCGCCCGCACCAAGCGCGAGAAGGCCACGGGCGGCATCAACCAGGTCAGCCTGGTCGACATGATGGCCAAGCTGGGCTCGAGGAAGATCTCGGAACTGCCGGTCCTCATCAAGTCCGACGTCCAGGGCTCCGGCGAGGCCATCCAGGGCTCGCTGGAGAAGATGGGCAACGACGAGGTCCGCGCCCGCGTCATCTATTCCGGTGCCGGCGGTATCACCGAAAGCGACGTGCAGCTGGCCAAGTCGGCCGGGGCCCCGATCCTGGGCTTCAACGTGCGCGCCTCGAAACAGGCCAAGGACCTCGCGGACCGCGAGGGCGTGGAGATCCGCTACTATGCGATAATCTACGACCTGCTGGATGACATGAAGGGCGTGCTGTCCGGAATGCTGGCACCGCTGCAGCGGGAAACTTTCCTCGGCAATGCCCAGGTGCTGCAGGTGTTCGACATCTCCAAAACCGGCAAGATCGCCGGCTGCCGGGTGTCGGAAGGCGTGGTTCGCAAGGGTGCCAAGGTCCGGATCATCCGCGACGATGTCGTGGTGCTGGAACTGGGCACGCTCGCCACGCTCAAGCGCTTCAAGGACGAGGTCAACGAGGTGCCGTCGGGCCAGGAGTGCGGCATGCATTTCCAGGGCTTCCACGACATCAAGGTCGGCGACTACATCGAGTGCTTCACCGTCGAGGAAGTACAGCGCACGCTGTAGAGAGTGGGCGATCGCTCGCCGCGCGACGGCTCGCTGCTTGAGCGCGTCCGACGCGCTTTCTCCCTCCCCATCATGGGGAGGGAGGCCGGAGCGCAGCGAAGGCAGGGTGGGGAAGTGTCGTGAGTTCGCACCGTTCACATGACCCCACCCGCAAGCGCCTCCCTTCCGCCGCAAGTCGCGGTCTCAGTGGTGCCATGCTTCGCCGCCTGATCCCCGCCGCCTGCCTGATCGTCCTCGCCACCCCGGCGGCGGCCGACACCCGCTATTTCGCCTTCGACGCCGCTGACCGGATCACCACCGCCCTGACCCGCGCCGTGACGCTGGAGGTCGAGCGCGGCCTGTTCGGGGCTGTCAGCGTGCGGAGGATTATCTCGACCAGTGCGCGGGGGTCAGCGACGATCTCGCGCGGCGGGCCCGACCAGGCGCGGAGCGTGATTCCGCCGGGTGCCTCCGAGACGGCCGTCTATTCAATCGCGCTTGAAGGCGACGGTCGCGGGTTGTCCCGCGCCCTGTGTCCCGGTGCCGACGAGACCTTTCTGGTGCTCGGCCGGATCCGGGCCGGGCGGCCCCTGGTCATGCAGGCCGCAGGTCGCTGGCCGGACGGCCAGTTCCGCCATTGTACCACCCTGTCCTATGTCTGGCGGGGCGAGTGGAGCCTGCCGCCCCGTAAAGCGGTCCCCGAAAGCCCCTGATGCGTCGCGCTGTCGGGATCGCGGCGGCGGCGCTGCTGGGCCTGGTCGCGGCCCTGTGGACCTGGACGCAGCCCGGTGATCCGGTGCTGTTTCCGGCGCGCGCGCCGGGCGGGGTGACGGTTCATATCCTGAACAACGGTTTCCACACTGATCTCGCGGTCCCGCGCGCGGCTCTGGAAGCCGGAGGCGGACCGCTTGCCGAGGCGTCGCGCTCGCTCGGGCCGGGGGACTGGGTGCTGATCGGCTGGGGCGATGCCAGCTTCTTTGTCGATACCCGACCGATGGAGGGGAGGGTGGGCGACGGCCTGCGCGCCTTCTTCAGGCCGGGCAATGCCTCGGTGGTCATGCTGGACCCCGAGACCGGCGATCCGTCCCGGCGCGTCCCGCCGGAGCGCCTGAGAACCGTGACCCTGTCGCCCGGGGGCTTTGCCGGCCTGCGCCGGCGGGTCCAGCAGTCGCTGTCGCTGGAAGCCGGTCGGCCGAGGCTGTCGATGGCGCGCGCGGGGGCGGCTGCGCATTTCTTCGCCAGCCGTGAGCATTTCTGGATCGGCTATCTCTGCAACAGCTGGACGGCGCGTGTCCTGAACGCGGCAGGCCTACCGGTACGTCCAATGCGGGCGGTTACGGCCGGTGAGATCGTCGCCACAATCGACCGCGCGCAATTGGACACCGGCACCCGACCGGACTAGACCGCCCGCTCTCTCATTTTGGCCGCGGTCGGAGGGCTTTTGTCCGACACTGCGGCGCTTCCCGGCCGGGTCCGACCCCCGGCGGCGAACAGGACCGTACGCCATGAGCAACCGGAAGCCCCGCAAACCCGCCGCCAAGGCCGGAACCGTCAGCCAGCGCCAGCTGCGCGCCTCGGAAATGATCCGCCACGCCTTGGTCGAGGTGATGCGCGAAAACGAGATCCGCGACGAGGCCCTGATCGGCGTGTCGGTGACGGTAACGGAGGTGCGGCTTTCTCCGGACCTGAAACACGCCACCTGTTTTGTCGAGCCGCTGGGGGCCGGGATCGAGACGTCCGACACCGCCGGACATATCGACGAGATCGTCAAGGCGCTGAACGCCCACGCTAAATTCCTGCGCGGGGCCCTGGGGCGCCACATCGAGATGCGTTTTACCCCCGACCTGCGCTTCCGCCACGACGAGAGCTTCGCCGCCGCCGAGCGCCTGAACCGGCTGCTGGATGACCCCCGGGTGCGGGCCGACTCCTTCGTGCCTGTTCCTCCCCCGTCGGGGGAGGGTGCCCGCGAAGCGGTGGAGGGAGCCAGCCTCCGACGCGATTCTGCGGACGAGCCCCCCTCGTCGGCTTCGCCGCCACTCCCCCCAAGGCGGCGAGAATAAGAACGGTGGGTCGCCGTAGAAAGGGGCTCATCGTCAATGGCTGGGTCTGCCTCGACAAGCCCTTCGAGCTGGGCTCGACCGATGCGGTCGCAAAGGTGCGCCGGCTGTTCGACGCGCAGAAGGCCGGTCATGCCGGAACCCTGGACCCGCTGGCGTCCGGCATCCTGCCGATTGCGCTGGGCGAGGCGACCAAGACGGTGCCCTTCATGATGGAGGCGCAGAAGGTCTACCGGTTCACCATCAACTGGGGCGTCTCGACCGACAGTCTCGACCGCGAGGGCGAGATCGTCGCCCGTTCCGATGTCCGGCCGGCGGTCGAGGCGGTCCGTGCAGCCCTGCCGACCTTCGTCGGGGAGATCGACCAGACCCCGCCGCGCTATTCGGCCATCAAGGTCGATGGTCAGCGCGCCTATGATCTGGCGCGGGAAGGCGCGGAGTTCGAACTGGCGTCGCGCCGGGTGAAGATCCACGCTGCCGAGGTGACCGATGCGCCCGATGCGGATCATGTCGAACTGACCATCCGCACCGGCAAGGGCGTCTATGTTCGGTCGCTGGCCCGCGATCTGGCGACCGTTCTGGGTGCCGAGGGGCACGTCTCGGCCCTGCGACGCGAGCGGGTAGGGCCGTTTTCGGTCGAGAACGCCGTCACACTGGATTTCCTGACCGATCTGGTGCATAGGAACGCCGCCTTGGAAGGCCTGCTGCCCGTTTCGACCGCCCTGGACGACATCCCGGAGCTGGCCATTACGGAACAGGACGCCTTCTCGCTTCGGCAGGGACGGCCGATCGTTCTGCTCCCCCGACAGGTTGAAACCCTGAAGAGCCGCCTTCGCGACGGCTCTCGCACCGTTTCCGCCTTTCAGGGACAGACCCTCGTCGCTCTCGGTCAGTTGCGGGCCGGCCGGCTAGAACCCGACCGCGTATTCAACCTCCAATAAGGAGTACACCGATGTCGATTACGCCAGAGCGTAAGAACGAAGTCATCACCGAGAACGCCCGCTCCGCAGGCGACACCGGTTCGGCCGAGGTCCAGGTCGCGATCCTTTCGGAACGCATCGCCAACCTCACCGAGCACTTCAAGACCCACAAGAAGGACAACCACTCGCGTCGCGGCCTGCTCAAGATGGTCTCGCAGCGTCGTCGCCTTCTGGACCACCTGACCAAGGTCGACAGGGAGCGGTACACCGCCCTGATCGCCAAGCTGAACCTGCGCCGCTAGGCGCAAGACGCGGAAACGGTTTCGAGGCGCGGGCCACGTCCGCGCCTCTTTCCGCATCCTAAAGACCGGCGTGCCGCCGGACGCAACGGCGCAGACGCGAGGGCTCGATAACAGTCCTCAACACTCCCGGATCGACCGCGATGGCGCGGCGCTCCATGGATCGAAGGACTGAACGCCCGACGCATCCAGCCCGATTATGGGACCCCGCGCGGAATACGCCGCCCGGGATACGAAAGACCAAACATGTTCGATATCAAACGCAAGACGATCGACTGGGCCGGCCGCCCGCTGACGCTGGAAACGGGCCGTATCGCCCGTCAGGCCGACGGTGCCGTTCTGGCCACCTACGGCGAGACCATTGTCCTGGCCACGGTCGTCTATGGTCGCGCGCCCAAGCCGGGTCTGGATTTCTTCCCGCTGACCGTCAACTACCAGGAAAAGACCTTCGCCGCCGGCAAGATCCCGGGTGGCTATTTCAAGCGTGAAGGCCGTCCGACCGAGAAGGAGACGCTCGTCTCCCGCCTGATCGACCGTCCGATCCGCCCGCTGTTCGTCAAGGGCTTCAAGAACGAGACCCAGGTCGTCATCACCGTGCTGCAGCACGATCTGGAGAATGACCCCGACATCGTCGGCATGGTCGCCACCTCCGCCGCCCTGACCCTGTCGGGCGTGCCCTTCATGGGCCCGATCGGTGCCGCACGCGTCGGCTATATCGATGGCGAGTTCGTCCTGAACCCGACCCTGGACCAAATGCCAGACAGCCAGCTGGATCTGGTCGTCGCCGGCACCACCGACGCCCTGATGATGGTGGAATCCGAAGCCAAGGAACTGTCCGAGCAGGTCATGCTCGACGCCCTGATGTTCGCCCATCGCGGCATGCAGCCGGTGATCGAGGCCATCATCGAGATGGCCGAGCACGCCGCCAAGGATCCGTTCGACTTCCAGGCCGAGGACCACTCGGGCGTCGTCACAAAGATCCAGTCGCTGGTCGGCGAGGACATCAAGGCCGCCTACACCCACCCCGGCAAGCATGCGCGTCATGAAGCCGTCGGCGCGGCCAAGAAGAAGGCCTCGGCCGCCCTGGTGAAGACCGACGAGAACCCGGACGGCGTCGATGCCGCCAAGTTCGGCGTCGCCTTTAAGGAATGCGAAGCCCATGTGCTGCGTCGCGACATCATAGACAACGCCCACCGCGTTGACGGCCGTGCGCTCGACAAGGTCCGCGACATCGTCTCGGAAGTCGGCATCTTCCCGCGCACCCACGGTTCAGCCCTGTTCACCCGTGGCGAGACCCAGGCCATCGTGGTGGCGACGCTCGGCACCGGCGAGGACGAGCAATACGTCGACTCGCTGGCCGGGACCTACAAGGAGAAATTCCTCCTGCACTACAACTTCCCTCCCTATTCGGTCGGCGAGACCGGTCGGATGGGCGGCGCGGGCCGGCGGGAAATCGGCCACGGCAAGCTGGCCTGGCGGGCGATCCGTCCGATGCTGCCGACCGCCGAAGAGTTCCCCTATACGATCCGCATCGTATCGGAGATCACCGAGTCCAACGGCTCGTCTTCCATGGCCTCGGTCTGTGGTGCCTCGCTGGCGCTGATGGATGCGGGCGTGCCCCTGAAGAAGCCCGTCTCGGGCATCGCCATGGGCCTCATCCTGGAGCCGTCGGGCGAGTTCGCCATCCTGTCCGATATCCTGGGTGATGAAGATCACCTCGGCGACATGGACTTCAAGGTCGCCGGCACCCGTGACGGCATCACCTCGCTGCAGATGGACATCAAGGTTGCCGGCATCACCGAGGAGATCATGAAGAAGGCGATCGCCCAGGCTTCGGCCGGCCGTCTTCACATCCTCGACGAGATGGACAAGGCCATCGACGGTGCCCGCACCGAACTGGGCGAATACGCGCCCAAGATCGAGTCCATCAAGGTTCCGGTCGACAAGATCCGCGACATCATCGGCACGGGCGGCAAGATCATCCGTGAGATCGTCGAGAAGACGGGTGCCAAGATCAACATTGAGGACGACGGCACGGTCAAGATCGCTGCTTCCGATCAGGAGAAGATCGACGCCGCCAAGAACTGGATCTCGTCGATCGTGTCCGAGCCCGAGCCCGGCATGATCTATTCCGGCAAGGTCGTGAAGGTCGTCGATTTCGGTGCCTTCGTGAACTTCTTCGGAGCCAAGGACGGTCTGGTTCACGTGTCGCAGATCGGTCTGGAGCGCGTCTCCAACCCGGCCGACGTCCTGAGCGAGGGCCAGGAGGTCAAGGTCAAATTCCTGGGCTTTGACGATCGCGGCAAGACCAAGCTGTCGATGAAGGTCGTCGATCAGGCTACGGGCGAGGATCTGACCGACAAGATAAACGCCGAACGCGCCGAACGCGGCGAGCCCCCCCTGACCGAAGACACCGGTGGTGGCGGCAAGAAGCGTGAAGGTGGCGGAGACCGTGGCGGCGATCGCGGTCGCGGCCGCAGCCGTCGGGACTGACCCTCGGCGTCAGCGTTGAAATGAATGAGGCCCTGCTGGAAACAGCGGGGTCTTTTTCGTGGCCCGTCCCCCGCAACCCGCAGAGTACGGGCACCGTGCCTATGCTGCACACTCCGCCGGTGTCTGGTTGGCCGGAAACTGGCGGCAAGACCGGTCGATCTCGTCCTGGATCAGGGCGCAGGGGTTGATGGCATTGCAGGGCGGGCGGGTCGCGGCACTGAGCGCGATGCAGCGCTCGACCAGCCGGGCAGACGCCGCCTCGCCGATCGTATCGCGGCAGGTGCCCTCTGCAACGCCGGTTCGTTCAGCTTCGGAGACCGGTGCCTCTTCCTGCGGCGGGGCGTCCAGCGGCATCTCGGGTGCTGGTCCGGTGTCGCTGGATGCCCCTGCGGGCGTTTCTGCGGGACCCGACGCGGGTTCGTTCTGTCCGCACGCGGAGAGCGCAAGGACAGAGGCGGCGGTCAGGGCGAGCAGGAACGAAAGGCGGGCCATGGCGGGGTGTCCGGGCGATCGATGTCGGACGATGCGCCGCTTCGGCCCCCGGGGATAGCCCGCTACGCCTGGCGGGCGAGCGCGGCGTCCACGGCCGCCTTCTGCAGTCTGAACAGGTCGGCGCAGCCCGCGTCGGCCAGTTCGAACAGCCGGTCGAACTCGGGCCGCGAGAAGCCGCGCTTTTCACCGGTCGCCTGGATCTCGACGATGGTCCCCGCACCGGTCAGGACGAAGTTCCCGTCGGCCTCGGCGTTGGAGTCTTCCTCATAGTCGAGGTCCAGCACCGGCGTGTCGGCGAAAATCCCGCACGAGACGGCCGCCACCTGGTCGAGGACTGGATCGGTCTTCAGCACCCCTTCAGCCCGCAGATAGCCCAGCGCCGAGGCCATCGCGACCCAGGCCCCGGTGATCGAGGCGGTGCGGGTGCCGCCGTCGGCCTGGATGACATCGCAGTCGATCAGCACCTGACGCTCGCCCAGCGCCTTCATGTCGACCACGGCCCGCAGCGACCGGCCGATCAGCCGCTGGATTTCCTGGGTCCGGCCGGTCTGTTTTCCCGCAGCCGCCTCGCGACGGCCCCGCGTATGAGTAGCGCGCGGCAGCATGCCATATTCGGCGGTGACCCAGCCTGCGCCCTTGCCGCGCATCCAGCCCGGGACGCTCTCTTCGACCGAAGCCGTGACCAGCACCTTGGTGTGGCCGAACGAGACCAGGCAGGACCCCTCGGCATAGCGGTTGACGCCGGTCTCGAGAGTCACGGCGCGGAGCTGGTCGGGGGTGCGTTCTGAGGGGCGCATGGGAATATCCTGGGGGCGTGGGCCAAGGTTAGGGAATGCGTTGGCGTATCGGGCCGGGCTGCTTATCCTGAAAGGGTGAGCCTGTATGCCCCCCACCCGTCACCCTTCGCCAACCAGACCGGTCCCGCCGCCGGACTGGCGGCGCTGGATGCTCGCGCCCGCGACATCTTTCGCCGGGTGGTGGAGACCTATCTGGAGACAGGCGAACCGGTCGGGTCGCGAACCGTGTCGCGGGGCGGGGTCCAGCTGTCGCCGGCCTCGATCCGCAACACGATGCAGGACCTGACGCTGGCGGGCCTGCTGGCGGCCCCCCACACCTCGGCAGGCCGCATCCCGACGCATGCGGGGCTGAGGCTGTTCGTCGACGGCCTGCTCGAGATCGGTGATATCGGCACGGAGGAGCGCCGCGAGATCGACGGGCGGCTGGCCGGGCGTGGCAAGGGTTTCGAGGATGCGCTGGACGAGGCGACATCCCTGCTGTCCGGCCTCGCGGGCGGGGCCGGTATCGTCGCCACGCCGATCCGGGACACGGGCGTCAAACACGTCGAGTTCGTGGCGCTCGGCACCGATCAGGCGCTGGCGGTGCTGGTCGGGGACGACGGCTCGGTCGAGAACCGGATTATGCCACTGGCGGCCGGTGTCACCCCCTCGACGCTGCAGGAGGCGTCCAACTTCCTCAATGCCCGGCTGAAGGGCAGGCCGCTTTCGGAGGCGCGCAGCGAAATGGGTGCCGAACTGGCTGCGGCCCGGCGCGAGCTGGACGCCGCTGCGGCGCGGCTGGTCGAGGATGGCCTGGCGGCCTGGTCCGGGGGGCCGGATCGGGACCGATCGCTGATCGTGCGCGGTCGAGCCAATCTGCTGCAGGACGCCGGCGCGGCCGAGGATCTGGAGCGGGTGCGCATTCTGTTCGACGATCTGGAGCAGAAGGAACAGCTGATCGGACTGCTGGACGGGGTCGATGCGGCGCAGGGGGTGCGCATCTTCATCGGTGCGGAAACGCGGTTGTTTTCGCTTTCGGGTTCCGCCGTCGTCGCGGCACCCTATATGACGGGCCGACAGCGGGTCCTGGGCGCCATCGGCGTGATCGGACCCGCGCGACTGAACTATGCCCGCATCATCCCGTTGGTGGACTACACCGCCCGGGTGCTGGGGCGCATCCTGGACGGACAAGACACGTGACCGACACCCAAGACCCGAACGACCTCGAAGCCCCGCTGGACGAGGCCCTCGCCAATGCCGAGGCCGGGCTCGATGCCGACCCCGACAATCTGGCCCCTCTGGACGCCATGATCGTCGATCGCGATCTGTGGAAGGACCGTGCCATGCGCGCGGCGGCGGAGGCCGACAACGTCAGGCGCCGCACCGAGACCCAGATGAACGATGCGCGCGCCTTTGCCATCCAGAGGTTCGCCAAGGACCTGCTGGGCGTGGCCGACAATCTGGAGCGGGCGCTGCAGGCGGCACCCAAGAATGCCGACGCGGGAGAGGCGGGGCTGGTGACGGGTCTGGAGCTGACCCAGAAGTCGCTGCTGCAGGCGTTCGAGACCAACGGGCTCAAGCGCGTCGCCCCGGGTCCCGGAGAATCCTTCGATCCCCACCTGCATCAGGCGATGATGGAACAGCCGTCCGCCGAGGTGCCGGGCGGCAGCGTGCTGCAGACGATGCAGGCGGGCTACGAGCTGTTCGGGCGCACGTTGCGCCCCGCCATGGTCGTGGTCGCGGCCAAGGGCTCCGGCCCACAGGGGACGAACCCCTATGGTGCGGCGGTCGACGGTGCCGGCGCGACGTTCGACAGCAAGGCCTGATCCCTGATCCTCCGCCCGGTGGGGGAGGATTATTTCAGCTTTGCCTCGAACAGGGTCAGCAGGCGCGCCCAGCCGTCGGCGGCCTCGGCCGCCCGGTAGGAAGCGCGATAATCGGCGTGGAAGCCGTGCGGGGCGTCGGCATACAGTTTGATGCCGCTCTCTGTGGCACCGGCTGCCACCAGCGCCGCCTGCATGGCGGCGACGGTGTCGTTGGGGATGCCTTGATCCGCCGAGCCGTAGTTGCCGATGACCACGCCCTTCAGGTCGTCCGCCAGATCGACCGGAAAGGGCTGGCCGGCCGCCAACTGCGCCGGGGTGGCGTTCGGCGAAGGGGCCAGTCGACCGTACCAGGCGACGCCCGCGTCAATGGCCGCAAACCGCGCCGCAGCCTGCCACACAACCTTGCCGCCCCAGCAGAAGCCGGTGATCCCGACCCTGTCGGTATTGGCCCAGAGCTGGCCGGACGCCCATTCCAGGGTCGCGGAGATGTCGCCCATGACCTGCTCATAGCCGGCCGCGCCGACGATCGTCTGGATCCGCTGCATGTCGGCGAGCGGGGCGGGGTCCTCGACCCGCACGAAGAAGGCCGGGGCGACGGCCGCATACCCCGCCTTGGCCAGCCGGCGGGCGACGTCCTGGATATAGGCGTGCAGGCCGAAGATTTCCGAGACCACGATCACGACGGGGAAGGGGCCGTCGCCGGCGGGCCGCGCCACATAGGCGGGCAGATCAAAGCCGTCCGCAGAGGGATAGCTGACCATACCGGTCTCCAGTCCGACGCTGTCGGTCGTGACCGGCTGGGCCTCCTGGGCCATGGCCGCGACGGCATAGCCGGTGAAGACGGCCCCGGCAGTCAGTCCGCCGAGAGACCGGCGCGAGGGTCGGAAGTCGTCGGCGGTCTGGCCTTCGGGGCGGTTCAGGACAGTCATGGGGCGCTCCTTGCCGGTTCGTTGCGGACTGTGACGGGGCCGGGCCCTTCCGTCGAGTCACCGCGCCGTGACCTCACGCCGCGCGCCGCAGCGTCAGATTGATCCGCCCGCCGCCGGGCACCAGCCGGGACGATCCGGCCAGCAGCCGGTCGATCCCGTGCCGCGCCAGCCGTGCCGGACCGGTCAGGGCGCAGACGTCGCCGGACGCCAGCCGGACCGACCGGGTCGGGCCCGGCCCCGCCGGCCCGATGCGGAACACGGCAGTATCGCCCAGCGAGACAGACAGCACCGGCGCCGTCAGGTCCGCTTCGTCCCGGTCCTGATGCAGGCCCATGCGGGCGTCGTGGCGGTACAGGTTCACCAGACAGGCGTCCGGTGGCCCGGGCCAGCCGCCCAGATCGTGCCAGAGATCGAGCAGAAGGCCCGGGATCGGCGGCCAGGGGGCCCCTGTGACGGGGTGTTGCGGCTGATAGCGATAACCGGCCCGATCCGAGACCCAGCCCAGCGGCCCGAGGTTGCTCATCTGCACCGAAAACGGCTTTCCGCCCGGCGTTTGCGGTCGGTACAGCGGCGCGACGACGAGGGCGGTCTTGATCTGGACCAGCAGGGCCGTCTGGGCTTCCGCGTCGAGCCGTCGGGGCCAGTAGCGAAATCCGGGGAGATCGGGAAAGGGCTCCATCGTCTCTCCAGAGTCTGCCCAGACTAGGCAGCGTTGATGGTCCGGACAACCTTGCGGAACAGATCGCCACTGAGACGCTGCTCAGGCCGACCATAGTTGCCGGCCGTCACGGCAACGACAAGGGCGAGGTCCGGGACCACGAAGAGCCGCTGCCCGCCATTGCCAAATCCGGCGACGTAGCGATGGTTTCCGGTCTGTGCCTCCACCTCACCCAGCCACCACTGGTAGCCGTACTGGAGCCCGTCGCCCGTGGCGATCTGCGCCGTTGTCGAGGCCTCGATCCACGCGGCCGGCACGACCGGGCGCCCCTCATACAGGCCTCCGGAGACGAGGAGTCGACCGAGCGTGAGGAGGTCACGGGGCGCAAGGCGCAGACCCGCGAAGGCCAGAGGTCGCCCCCGATAGTCGTTCACCCAGGCCCAATTGCTGATGTCCAGAGGCCCGAACAGATGCTCCTCGGCGAACTGCGGGAGCGGCCGACCAGTAAAACGGATCAACAGGTCCGCCAGAACAGCCGTGTTGCCGCCGCAATAGTTGAACGTGCTTCCGGGCGGTGCGGCCAGCGCCCGGTCGAAGGTGTGGCGGACCTGGGACGTTCGCCAGAAGAGCGCCGTCTCGGGGTTGGAGAGGGCACCGTAGTCCGCCTCGTTCCACTCCAGTCCGGTCGACATCATCAGCAGATGCCGGATCGTGATCGCCTCCCGACCCTCGCGGGCGAGCGCCGACAACTCGGGATAGAGCGAGAGAACGGTCGTATCGAGCGACGGCGTGAGGCCCTGACCCTCCGCGATGCCCCAGAGCAGGGACACCACGGACTTCGTGATCGATCGGATATCGTGAAGCTGGCACGCGTCAAAGTCCACGGTGCCGGATCCCCGGCCGACGGTCTCGTCCCGACCCGTACGATAGCGCTCGGCGGTGCCGGCACCGGAGCGCCATATCGCGAGGCCATGGAAGTTGATCTCGCTGGTCTGGAACTCGGCCAGACAGGCTTCGAGCCCGACCCGGTCGAAACCCGGGCCAATCCTGTCCGGGGCCGGGCCACAGCCGCTCAGTTCCGGCTCAACCGCGGGCCGCGCCACCGACGGACCACAGGCCGACAGGCCGGCTGCGGCCGATCCGATCATCGCCCATCGTCGCGTCCGGTCGAGCGTCATCCGCCAACCCTCGCCTCACGCAGAAGTGCGGGATTTCCGCACGGGCGAGCCGCAAGGTCAATCGGTCAGCCTGTGCCGCCCCGGCCTGTCCAGTGGGTGCCAGACAGGCACCAGGAGGCGAGCGTCCGCAGGGCTTGCCGCGAGTGCTCAGACCGCCTGCTGCCCAGGCCCTACTCCGGCCGCGCGCGCTTCTTGCGGAAGGACGGGTTCAGGGTCTGTTTGCGCAGGCGGATCGACTTGGGCGTGACCTCGACCAGTTCGTCGTCGGCGATATAGGCGATGGCCTGTTCGAGGCTCATCTGGCGCGGCGGGGTCAGGCGCACGGCCTCGTCCTTGCCCGAGGCGCGGACGTTGGTCAGCTGCTTGCCCTTGATCGGGTTGACGTCGAGGTCGTCCCAGCGGCTGTTCTCGCCGATGATCATGCCTTCGTAGGTCTTTTCGCCGGCCCCGACGAACATGACGCCGCGATCTTCCAGGTTCCACAGGGCGAAGGCCGCCGTCTCGCCGTCGGAGTTCGAGATCAGGACGCCCTTCAGACGGCCGGCGATGTCGCCCTTGAAGCCTTCGTAGTGGCTGAACACGCGGTTCAGCACGCCCGAGCCGCGCGTGTCGGTCAGGAACTCGCCCTGATAGCCGATCAGAGAGCGCGAGGGGCATTTCAGCTGAATGCGGGTCTTGCCGGCGCCCGAGGGCCCCATGTCGGTCATTTCGGCCTTACGGGCCGACAGTTTCTCGATGACGATGCCCGAATACTCGTCGTCGACGTCGATCATGACATCCTCGATCGGCTCCAGCTTCTCGCCGTTCTCGCCTTCCTGGAAGACCACGCGTGGACGCGAGATCGAGACCTCGAAGCCCTCGCGGCGCATGTTCTCGATCAGCACGCCCAGCTGCAGTTCACCACGGCCCGCGACCTCATAGGCGTCGCCGCCCTCGGTCGTGGTGACGCGGATGGCGACATTGGCCTCGGCCTCTTTCAGCAGGCGGTCGCGGATGACCCGCGACTGGACCTTGTCGCCTTCGCGGCCGGCCAGCGGGCTGTCGTTGACCGAAACCGTCATGGAGATGGTCGGCGGATCGATCGGCTGGGCGGGAAGCGCGTCGGTGACCTCCATGGCGCACAGGGTGTCGGCGACGGTGGCCTTGGACA
This sequence comes from Caulobacterales bacterium, assembly GCA_038250335.1. GTDB lineage: Bacteria > Pseudomonadota > Alphaproteobacteria > Caulobacterales > Caulobacteraceae > Brevundimonas. Next base: position 17,340 of record JBBSCK010000001.1, on the reverse strand, counting down.
TGCCGGCGATGGCGACGATGTCTCCGGCCTCGGCACCCTCGTCGACGGCCTGACGCTTCAGGCCGCGGAAGGCCAGCACCTTGGTGATCCGGCCGCGCTCGATTTCCTTGCCGTCACGATCCAGCGCGTGGATCGCCATGCCCGGAACGGCCTTGCCGCTCTCGATCCGGCCGGTCAGCAGGCGGCCCAGGAAGGGATCGCTCTCGATCAGCACGTTCAGGATCTGGAAGGGTTTGTCCTTGTTCTCAGCCACCTTGGGCGCGGGCACATGGCTGACAATCAGGTCGAACAGCGGGGCCAGATTGTCGTTGGGGACATTCATGTCCATCGTCGCCCAGCCGTTGCGGCCCGAGGCGTAGATGTGGGGGAAGTCGAGCTGCTCGTCGGTCGCGCCGATGGCCGCGAACAGGTCGAAGGCCTCGTTGTGGACGCGGTCGGGATCGGCGTGGGCGCGGTCGACCTTATTGATGCAGAGAATGGGATTCAGGCCCATCTTCAGCGCCTTGGTCAGCACGAATTTGGTCTGGGGCATGACGCCTTCTTCGGCGTCCACCAGGATCACGCAGCCGTCCACCATGCCCAGGATGCGCTCCACCTCGCCGCCGAAGTCGGCGTGGCCCGGCGTGTCGATGATGTTGATTCGCGTGTCACCCGCCGCTCCATGCCAGAGCACCGAGGTGCATTTGGCCAGGATGGTGATGCCGCGTTCCTTCTCCTGATCGTTGGAGTCCATCGCCCGCTCGGTCTGGGCCTCATTGGCTCGGAAGACGCCGGACTGGGCCAGAAGCTGGTCCACCAGGGTGGTCTTGCCGTGGTCGACGTGGGCGATGATGGCGACGTTGCGAAGGTTCATGGTCGTTCAATGCGAAATGGCGGCCGACAGAATGCGGGGGCCGCTCGTTAGGGGCGTCATGCGGGGAGCGCGCGCCTCTTACAGGCTGGGCGCGCGAAAGGCTAGGGCAGGAAGACCGTCGCACCCGCTCTCGTCACAAACTCCGTCATGTCCGGACCCGATCCGGGGATCGGACCGGCCCTCGGATCAAGTCCCGCGGGCGCGCTCGGGTCTAGACCTTCGCAGACCGGCTCCGCACCCAGGCGTAGAGCGCGAAGGTCAGTCCCGCGAAGACCGCGATCCCCGACAGCATCGCCGGCCAGGTCGAACCCTCGGGCAGCATGGCGAAGGGGGCATCGTCGCCGGTGGAGACGATGACGCCGGCGGTCATCACCAGAAACAGGCTCTCGCCGACGATCAGGCCCGACGCCAGCAGCACACCCATACGGCGACCCACATCGGCGAACCGCGTGGTCTTGATCGCCCGGTCATAGACCCAGCCGGCTATCGCACCGATCACCAGCATCGTGGTGACGGCCGCCGGCAGGTAGAAGCCGATGCCGACGGCGAGCGGCGGTAGCTTCATCCTGCCCTTCATCGCCGCGTTCAGGACCGCGTCGAGTAAGATGATGACGGCACCGATGACGGCACCCAGTCCGATCAGGTCCCAGCGCAGGTCGCCGCCGATGACGCCACGCGCGAGGGCCGAGATCAGCGTCGCCTGCGGGGCCGCGAGGGGCTCGTCGGCGATCCCGGGGGGGCCACCGGCGAACCCGAAGGCCTGGTTCAGCAGGTTCAGGATCAGCGGGATCACCAGGGCACCGGCACCGACGCCGACGATCAGGGCGGTCTGCTGACGCCAGGGCGTGGCTCCGACCAGCTGGCCGGTCTTCAGGTCCTGCAGGTTGTCGTTGGCGATCACGGCCACGGCGAAGACGATGGCCGTCACGATCAGGGCGAAGGCAACCACCGAGGGGTCGGCGGGCACGCCGGCGAGCGCCAGAACCCCCAGCATCAGCACCGAGGCGATCACGACCGCCAGAATGCCCACGCCCGAGACCGGGCTGTTCGAGGAGCCGATCAACCCGGCCATGTAGCCGCAGATGGCGGCCACGGCGAAGCCGATGACGATGACATAGACCAGCCCGCCGCCGACCAGCAGGGCGGTCGATCCGGCCAGGGTCGGATTGCCTTGGGCGAACCATGCGAGGATACCGGCGATGCCGACCAGACAGGCCAGCGAGATCAGGCCCACCAGCGGCAGGGGAATGTCCTGTTCGGTGCGGTCCAGCGCCTCGCCGTGGCTGCGGCGCGCGTTGGCGGCAAGCGCCGAGGTCAGTCCACCGATCAACGGCCCCGCCAGCTTGATCAGGGTCCAGATGGCGGCGACGCCGATGACCCCGGCCCCCATGAACCGCACTTCGCGGCTCCAGACCGTGCCGGCCAGGTCCTCGGCCCCGACACCCGGCGGCAGGGTGGTGGCGATCGAGGGAATGCCGTTGGCGGTGAGCCAGGCGATGGTGTCAGGGCTGGTCAGGATCGGTACCGCGATGCCCCAGGCGAGGATCAGGCCGAACAGCTGGGCCAGACCCACGCTGAGGCCAATCAGGTGGCCCGCGCCCAGAAGGGCGAACTGCATGCCGAAGCCCAGGCCGGTCGCCCCGCCGCCCAGGGCCGCCGGAAGCTTGAAGAACCGCGCCGCCTCGCCAGCAAACACGCGGCCGGCTACCAGCAGGGCATAGCCTGCGGAAACGACCGCGCCCGTGACCACGACCCACAGACCGGCCGCGTTCTCGCGCACCGCGCTTTCGGTCTGTTCTGAACCACGCGAACCGACGGTCAGGACCTCGGCGGCGGCGACACCCTCGGGATAGGGCAGGTTGGCCTCGACCACGAGCGCGCGGCGCAGGGGGATGGAGAAGGTGACACCCAGCACCCCGCCGAAGACGCAGATCAGCACCGATTCCCAGAACGGAAAGTCGAGCCACCAGCCGACCATGACCAGGCCCGGCAGGACGAAGATGATCGAACTCATGGCTCCGCCCACAGAAGCCACGGTCTGGACGGTCATATTCTCCCAGATGGTCGAGGTCTTGAACATCCGCAGGATGGCCATCGAGATGACCGCTGCCGGGATGGCGGAGGCGAAGGTCAGCCCGACCTTGAGGCCCAGATAGGTGTTCGCCGCCGTGAAGATGACCGCCAGCAGGCAACCCAGAACGAGGGCGCGCAGGGTCAACTCGACCCGCTTCAACGGCGTCGCGACGGGCGTGGCGGTCATCAGGCGGTCCCTCGAAGAGGCCGCAGACCTAGGCCCGAAAGGGTGCGCGGATCAACGTGCCGCATGGAACGCGCCGCAGAGTCAGCGCTGGACCCACTGGCCGGCGGCGTTGCGATACCACTCGCCCGGGGCGAGGCGGGGCAGAAGCTGGCTCTCGAACATCCGGGCCGCAGCGACCTCCGTGGTCGTGCCGACGTCGCGGGCGCTGGTGGCATAGACCTCGCGGCGGGCCGCATTGGTGTCGGACACCGCCTGCTGTAGCGCCGGATCCGTCGCGGGGATGCGAAAGCCCAGATAGCCGTCGGCCTGCTCGCCGACCACGCCCTGGGTCTTGGCGGCCACAATCTGGTTCCGCATTTCGGGCGTCTGGGCGAAAACGCCACCAGCGGCCACGCCCAGGGCAACCAAGGCGGCGGCGAGAACGAAGAGCTTGCGCAGGGACATGGGGCGGGTGTCTTCCATCAGAACAGGTTGGGGTTTTCGGCCAGCAGGTCCTGGAGCTCCCGGTCGAGCCGCACCCGGACATCGGCGTCGAGCTTGGCGTATATCTGGATGGGAGCGACCTCGAGCCGGATCGTGGGCGTACAGCCCGAGAGGACTGCGGCCAGACCGACGGCCAGCAGGGCAGAGCGCAGGAAGCGGGGCGGTGGCAGGGTCATTCGGCGGTCTCCGGGGTCTTCAACGCTCTCAGTGGCACAAGGGATGCGCGGTGTCGCGTGAACGGGCTCTGAACGGTCACGGCGGGGCTGCGTCAGGATCGCCGTTGCGGGCCCGGTTTACGGCCAGCAGGTCGGCGACGAGCTGGTTCAGGTTCAGGGTCGTGTCCAACGTCAGGTCGATGCCCGTGTCGGACGGGAGCGGCAGCGGCCGGTTCAGGAATTCGCGACTGATCAGCTCCGGCAGGGTCAGGCGCAGTTCCTGGTGTTGCGGCGGATCATGCCGGCCGACGATGTGGAACAGCACGCCGACCCGGCCTTCGTCGAGGCTGTTGACCTCGGCTGTCAGCAGGTCGAAAGCCAGATTCTCCATGGCCTGGTAGGCCATGTCCTCCACCGTGCCCGGCGGGACCTCGCCGCCCCCCCCAGCCTCCAGTCCGGACAGGGCCTTGCGCTGGATCGACAGACGGCCGGGCTGTGCGGCAAAAAGGGTTCCCGCCGTGATCCGCACGCCGGCGTCCGGGTCCGAGGTGAACGGCAGGCGACCCGAAACCACGGCGTCGAGAGACACGCTGTCGCCGAATCCCGCGCCTGCAATCAGGTCGCCCAGCTGGACCCGGTCCAGGACGATCACGCCGGAGAAGGGCCGCCGGTCCAGGGGGACGGAAAAAGGCTCGACCCGGACGGTCCCGCCGGCCGCCTTGATCTCCCCACCGGCGACGGCGATCGCCGCCTTGTCCAGCGCGAAGGTCAGATCGAGATCGGTCAGGGGGGCGATCGATTCCAGTGTGGCGACGCGCAGGGTCTGGTTCGGGGCGGTGGTCAGCGGGGCGAGATTGGTGAAGTCGATCGTCCCGGACAGGCCTTTTACCGCTCCGGCGGGACTGACGAAGTCGAGGCCCGGGATGATCAGTCGTCCGGAACTCGAGCCGGCGTCCGGCAGGGCGATGTCCCAGTCGATCCGCCCGCTGAAGGCTGCCGAGCCTGTGGCTGGCGACTGGACGAAATCGGCCACCAGCGGGCTGAGGTCGGCCGGCTGCAATCCCCCGTCGGCAAAAATCAGCGAGCGCGCATCGATGGCGATGCCGCCCTGCCCCTTAGTCCCGTCATGGGCCAGGGTCAGGCGACCGAGACCCGTCTCATTGCGGGACAGGTCGAAGGCGCCGTTCCACCGCGCGTCGGCCAGGGTCGCCGTGCCCGACGCGGTCAGGGGGTTGAAGCGACGGGGCCGGGTGGCGTCCTCGACGCGGGCCGAGGCGATGCGCGCCTCCAGGCCCAGCCCATCGGCCGAGCCGGTCGCAAACGCCGTCCCATCGACGTCTTCAAAGGCCATGGCGAGGAAGGGCGCGGTGGCCGCGACGCCGTTCAGCCGGCCGCCGGCCCGCCAGCGGCCGTTCTGCGAGACGACCAGCGGCCCGTTGTCAGCGCAGAGGTCGCCGGACAGGTCCATGACGTCGTTGTCCTCGAGCTCCAGCCGCTGTGCGGTGAAGCGCAGGCAGCCCTCAGGCGCATAGGTCAGGCGTCCGCCCTCGGTCGCCAGCACACCGCGCGTGGTGAGGCCCAGGCGCCGGGCGAGGCCGAAGTCCAGCGCCGCCCGCCCGTCCAGCCTGGCCTGAAAGCCTCCGGCGGTGAGCCGCCAGTCCGGCACGGCGAAGGCCGCCTCGGGCAGGCCGCGCCCCCGCGTGCTGGTCAGCGACAGGGCCCCGCCTCCCCTCTGCTGGCCGGGCCCCGCCGTGTAGATCGGCGTCCCTGCGGGATTGAGCGTCAGGACACCCCCGTTGACCGGCGTCAACCGGGCCGGTGCGCCGAGGACGACCGCGACACCGGCGTCGCCGCTGCTCAGCCGCATCACGGGGACGTCGAGGGCGAAGTTTCCGAGCGCCTGCTTCATTTCCGCCAGCTCGGGCACGTCATCGGCCGCAACCGCGCCGAACAGGGGCCAGGCTCCACGGCCTGCAGCGAGCGAACCGGTCAGGATCAGCGCCGTCGGCCGTGCCGAGCCGAAATCGAGGTCGAACCGGCCGCTGGCGTCCTCCAGCGACAGGGCGTCGAAAGCCGCGCGCGTCGCCCGGGCCGAAAGCGGGCCGCGGGCAAGGATGCCATCTGGCGCGCCACTGAGGACCAGACGGGTCGAGGCGAGGTCGAGCCCGGTCAGGATCAGGTCTGCGGCGGTACCGGCACCGGCGCGCAGACGCACGGGCCCGTCAGCGCTCCAGTTCGGTCCGTCGGCCCCTGTCGCCAGGCGGACACGGGCGTCGGAGGACACGAGGTCGGCGGCCCGGGCGGACAGGCCGGGCGCTGTGAGCCTCGCGGCCCGAAGCCGGGTTGTTGCCATCCCGTCGATGTCGAGCGTCTCGATCCAGCCGGCGACCTGACCCTGGCCGGCCAGGGTCAGGGTCGCATCGGTGGCGGCGGTCTCACCCACAGCCAGTCGCTGGCCTGTCAGTGTCAGATCGATTGCGGCCTGGCCGTCTCCGCGCCGGGCCTTGAGGTCCGGATAGGGCAGGCTGGCAGTCCCCGACAACCGCGCGCCGTCTCCTGAAAGACCCGCAGCCGCAAAGCGTGCGGCGGCGACATCGAACGCCAGGGCCACACGGTCGCCGCTCGTGGCCAGCTCCAGGGTCCCGCCCAGCCCCCGCGCCTCGCTCTCGCCGCTGCGCAGGGACGCCGCCGGCATCCGCGCCGAAAGCCGGATCAACCTGCCGTCGTCGACGCGGGCGTCGGCCACCAGCGACAGGGGCCCGAGTTCGGTCTCGAGACGCAGTCGCCCCGTCTCGACGATTACGGTCGGACCCCGGCTGTCAGGGCGCGGCGGCCGGGCGGACAGTTCGGCGATCAGCGGGTCGAGCGAACCGAAGGACAACCGGCCGCCACGCCAGCTGGCCCGGGCAACGGGCCGGACCAGCCGGATCCGGCCCGGGGTCAGGCCGATGCCGCCGGACGACCAGGGCAGGCCAAGCGCATAGTCGACCTCGACCCGCTGGATGGTCACGTCTGGGTCGGCCGGGTCGCCGATGCGCACGCGGCCGACAAAGCCGTTGATCTCGAGCCGCTCCACCTCGACCTCGGCCTGGATGCCCCGCTGGTCCAGCCATCCGACCAGCACCTCACGCGCCGCAGCGCGCCGGTTCAGCCAGACGATGGCGAGCAGCGTCGACACGACCAGCAGCGCGACCAGCGCGCCGATCGCCATGGCGCGGACGATGCGCCGGGGCGGGCGAAGCCCGCTCACGGGACGAACCCCCGACCGTCTCGATCCGGGACGGCTCCACAGACCAACATCGACCAAGTCGATCGCGCGGAAACAGGCGTGTCGTCGAGGCCACATTGAGTGGCGCCGCAGACACCCAGAGTGCAGACGGTCATGCCGTCCGACCGGGACGATTCGTTGGGGTCAGCATCGGGGTTCATGATTGGGCGATAGACTGTCCCGCGATCTGTCGAAATACTCGAACCCCCATCGATTACCGACCAGGATCATAGCGGTTAATCATTTGTAACGAACCTGCTTCCCATCATGAGAATGGCGAGCTATAGAAACCGCCTTGCGGCCGGGGGGACTTGGGCGCGATCCTTGCTTTCGTTGAGTTTGGCGCCGAATGGCGTCGTCTTTCGCCGGGGACCGATGGCTCAGTTCGATCCGCGCCGCCAGCCGATGCGCTTTGCGCCGCACCTGCTGACCGCCGCTGCCGCAGTGACCGTGGCCATGCTGGCTGGCCGCGTATACCAACCCGCCCAGGCGGAAGTGGTTCCCCAACTGACCGCTCAACAGATGGCCTCGCTCGAGGCCCGCGCGTTTGCTGCCGCCGGGACGCCGGCCGGGCTGACCGCCCCCGAAGCCATTCCCGTCCAGATCCGCCGTGGCGAAACCTTCGAACAGGCTGTACGTCGCACCGGCATCGGCGCTGCCGACGCCTCGGCCGTCGCCGCCACCATTTCCAACGCTTTCGACCTGACCCAGTTGCGTGCCGGACTTCGCTTCGAGACCGCCGTATCGCGCCCGCGCGGCGGACGTGGGGACGCGCGGCTGATCGGGCTGACGATGCGCACCGGCCCTGCCAGCCAGCTGACGGTCTCGCGCAGCTTTGACGGCGCGCTCCGCCTGCGGGCGCTGGAGGAACGGGTCACCCAGGAGACCGTAGTCCTGAAGTCGGAAGTGCGCGGCTCGCTATCGGCCACAGCCCAGCGTATGGGCGCCGACGCGGCCGTGCGCCGCAGGGCGATCCAGTTGTTTGCCCACAAGCTTGACCTGGATCGCGATATCCGGGCCTCGGATGAGTTCACTCTCGTGTTCGATCGCGCCGTGACGGAAAACGGACGCACGGTCGATACCGGCGATCTTCTCTATGCCGAATTGAAGGGCGTGGTCTTCTATCGCTTCCAGGCGCCGGGTGCGCGCGAGGCCCAGTATTTCGACTCCACCGGCAAGAACATGCGCTCCTCGATGATGCGCACCCCGCTGGATCGCGGTTTCAGGATTTCGTCCTCGTATGGCTTCCGGACCCACCCGATCTCGGGCTTCCGCAAAATGCATCAGGGCATGGACTTCGCCGCCAGCACCGGCACACCCGTGATCGCCCCCGCCGACGGCGTGGTGGTCGAGGCGCGACGCTGGGGCGGCTACGGCAACTGGCTGCGCATCCGCCACGCCAACGGTCTGGAAAGTGGCTACGGCCACCTGTCGCGTTACGGCTCGGGCATCCGCGCCGGCCAGCGCGTCTCGCAGGGCCAGGTCGTGGCCTATGTCGGCTCGACCGGGGCCTCGACCGGCCCGCACCTGCATTATGAAATCTGGCGCAATGGCCAGCGGATCAATCCGTCCGGCATCCGGACCGACGAGGGTACGGTTCTGGCCGGTGAGCCGCTGGTGGCCTTCCGCGCCGAAAAAGCCCGGATCGATCGCATCATCGCCGCCGGCGGCGAGCGTCGGCCGACGGTTCTGCAGGCCAGCGTCGAGGGCCTGCGTCCGGCCGCGACCGTCCGAGCCTCCTAGGAACGTCTCAGGCTTTCGACAGCCTCGACCAACCGCGCCAGATCCTGCGGTTTCGACAAGCGATGGTCGCCATCCTCGACCAGGTCCAGCCGGACATTCCCGCCCGTCAGCCGCTGGACCAGCGCCACCGCATGGGACCATGGCACCGTCTGGTCGGCGCGCCCCTGAAGCACACGCACCGGCGCGGCGATCGAAATGGCACCGTCCAGCAGCAGCCAGTCACGGGCCTCCTCGAACATGCGCGCGGTCAGCACATAGTCACCCAGCCCCTCCTCGCTGATCAGCGTCTCCCCCTCGCGCAGGATCGCCTGGCGCACGTGATCGGGCAGCGACGGCCACATCAGCCGCTCGGTGAAGTCCTGGGCCGGATTGATCAGCACAACTCCCGCCATCCGGTCCGGCCTGGCCAGGGCCGCCAGCAGGGCGATCCAGCCGCCCATCGAGGATCCGACCAGGATGACCGGGCCGTCAAGGCTGTCGATCAGGGCGATGGCGTCCTCGCGCCAGCGGCCGATGGTGGCCTGACGCCAGTCGCCCGACGACAGGCCATGGGCGAAATGGTCGTAACGGACAAAGGCCCAGCCCCGCTCCCTTGCCACGGTGTCCAGCGCCAGCGCCTTGGTGCCCTCCATGTCGGAGCGGAACCCGCCGATCCAGAGGACCGTGGGGCTGGAGCCCTCCACGCGTTTCAGGGCCAGGGTTTCGCCGTCGGGGCGTGCCAGATGCTGGATGGTCTGGTCGGTCATGGTCCGGCTCCTCTCGCGCGATGCTGCCGCGCCTGATAGCGAACGGGCCAGCAGAAGCGAAAGCGAAACGCGTGCCCTCAAGCAAGGTCCTGTTCGTAACCTCCAATCGTATCGGCGATTGCGTCATCTCGTCCGGGATCATCCGCGAGATCGGGCGTCAGGTCCCGGGAGCCGGGATCACCGTCGCCTGCGGCCGCCCGCCGGCCCCCTTTTTCCGCTCGGCACCCGGCGTGGAACGGGTCATCGTCCTCGACAAGAAGAAGGCGGCGGGGCACTGGCTGGACCTGTGGCGACAGGTGGTCGGCACCCACTGGGCCCTGGTCATCGACATCCGGGGCTCGGCCCTGGCCTATACGCTTCGGGCCGACCGCCGGGTGGTCTACAACCGGCGCTGGGAGACCGGTCTGGCCAAGGTCGAGATGGTCTCGCGGCTGATGGGCTCGGCGACGCCGCTGGAGCCCGAACTGTTCATCGACGATCGGTCCAGGGCCGAGGCCGCCGCCGTGATCGACCCGCAACTGGCGACCGCGCCGGGTCCGGTCATCGCCCTGGCCCCGATCGCCCACCAGCCCGGCAAGAGCTGGCCGGCCGATCGCTGGGGTGCGCTGGTGGAACTGCTGAAGGCGGAGCCGCGCTTCGCCGGCTGGCGCTTCATGCTGGTGGGGGGTCCGGGCGACCATGCCCCGGCGGCCCCCGCGCTCAGGGCTGCGGGCGAGCAGGGGATCGATTTCGTCGGCCGGGGCGACATCCTGGCCTCGGCGGCCGCCATCGAGCGGGCGGCGCTGTTCGTGGGCAACGATTCCGGCCTGATGCATGTGGCCGCCGCCGCCGGCAAACCGACGCTGGGCCTGTTCGGACCGACCGAATGGTGGCTGTACGGTCCGCGCGGTCCGCGCACGGCCATGGCCGCCTCCAATCCGGTGCGCGGCGAGTTCGCACCGATCGAGGCACTCGGCATCGATCGTGTCTTCGAAGCCGTCATCGCCCTTCATGATCACTGGATTGGCGCAGCGGACCCGGCCAAGCCTTGAAGCAGAGGCGTTTCGCGGTCATATAGTCGATCTGGGGAAACGCGGCTTGATGCCGTGCGCTGTTCCCTGCGACCCGCCTGCCGCTTCAGAAACACAAGGAAACGACGCTCATTCGCCGTCCGATGCAATCGCCGCCCGTCAAGGACGGGCCGCCCATGAACCACGATATCCGCGCGCCGCGCGTTCTGCTCATTGATCAGAACGGCGAGAAGCAGGGGGTCATGCCGACCTCGGCTGCGCTGGAAGCCGCCGAGGAGGCGGGCATGGATCTGGTTCAGATCGTCTCGACGTCGGAGCCGCCCGTCGCCAAGATCCTCGACTACGGCAAATTCCGCTTCCAGGAGCAGAAGAAGAAGGCCGAGGCGCGCAAGCGTCAGAAGGTCGTCGAGCTGAAAGAGATCAAGCTGCGCCCCAATATCGACGTCCACGACTATGACGTGAAGGCCAAGGCCATGCACCGGTTCTTCGACGAGGGCGACAAGGTCAAGGTGACGCTGCGGTTCCGCGGTCGCGAGATGGCCCACCCCGAACTGGGCATGAAGCTGCTGAACAAGGTCCAGGCCGATTTCGACGAGATCGCCAAGGTCGAATATGCGCCGCGCATGGAAGGCCGCCAGATGATCATGATCCTGGCCCCGAAGTAGGGCCTCGACCTTCGAGACCCTTCGACGCCCCGGCCCGCGCCGGGGCGTTTTTCGTATCAGGCTGCGGCAGCGACCGGCCCGGCACCGAGCGCCAGCCGGATGGCATTCAGCAGCGCATCGGGCTGGATCGGTTTCTGGGCCACCCCATTCATCCCGGCGGCGACATATTCTGCCTCGTCGCGCGCGTCGACGTTGGCCGTGAGCGCCAGAATGGGGATTCGCCCGGCGGGGCCCGGGAGGGCGCGGATGGCGCGCGTGGCGGCGACGCCGTCCATCACCGGCATCTTGATGTCCATCAGGATCAGGTCGAAGGGACGCGTCGAAGCGGCCTTCAGCGCCTCGGCCCCGTCCTGGACCATCTCGTGGGTGCAGCCGAATATCTCCAGCAACCGGCCGGCAACGAACCGGTTAGTCGGATTGTCGTCGGCGACGAGGACGTGCAGCGTCTCATGTGGCGTCGGCGCGACGATGGCGGTGGCGGCCTCCCGGAGTTCGGGTCCGCAGGCCGGAAGGGACAGGGTAAATTGAAAGCGCGCCCCGCCGTGTGGCGATCTTTCAACCGCGACCGCCCCGCCCATGCGATCCACAATCTGGCGGCAGATGGCCAGGCCCAGACCGGCGCCGGCACCCTTGCGGCTCACCTGGCCGGTGTTGAAGGGCTCGAAGATGTCCGCCGCCGACTCCTCGGGCACGCCCGGACCCGAGTCATCCACGATGGCATCCAGCCGAACGGCACCGTCCTCGAAACGAGAGGAGATCGAGACGACGACCTCTCCCGCCTCGGTGAATTTCAGGGCGTTGCCGATCAGGTTGTTGAGCAATTGCTTGATCCGCAGAACGTCGCCCAGGACCCAGTCCTGGGCCGCGGTATCGCAGGCGACGGTCAGGATCAGGCCCTTCTCCTCCGCCCGCGGCCGCCACAAGGCCTCCAGATCCTCACCCAGCGCAACAAGGTGCAGCGGGGCCGGGTCGATGCTCATCACGCCGGCAGAGGCGCGCGACATGTCGAGGGCATCGGTCAGCAGCCGCAGCAGTGTCTGGCCAGAATCGAGGATGGTCTGGACGTACGGGCGTAGTTCAGCCTGTTCCAGCTTGCGATCCAGCAGTCCGGCGACCCCCAGCACGCCGTTCAGCGGCGTGCGGATTTCGTGGCTCATGACCGCGAGGAACTCGGACTTTGCGCGGCTGGAGGCACGGGCCTCGGCCTCGGCCTCGACCAGGTTGCGGGCCAGGGCGCTCATGTCCTCAGCCTTCTGACGGTAGAGCACAGACCCGGCCTGCAGGATCTGAACCCCGGCACCGACGCCGACATAGCGGCCGTCCTGCACCACGATGAAGCCGCGCAGCAGCATGTTCAACTCAGCCACGTCGACGGTGCGGAAGAACGTCTCAGCGCTCGCATCTGCCTCGGCCAGCGGCGGATTGACATCCATCAGGCTCGAGACGGGGCGACGGGCGTAGAGCGCCCGACCAAACTCCGCCGCCATCTTCAGACAGAAATCATTGCGCTCGATCAGGCCCAGAGGTCGGCCTTGCGGATCAACCACGGCGATTGCGAGGGTGTTGGGCTCCTGCTGGAACCGGTCGAACACCACGGCCCCGAAGGTCTCGGGCGAGACGGGCTCGACCGCATCCACAAAATCGCCGATCCGGGCCATGGAGACTCCTCTTGCCAGAGACCGGTAGAGGTCGGGCCTTAACGTGAGCTTTGCCGTTCTTGAAGTTTTTGCATCATTTTCAATATACTAACTGCGTTCGTCGAACGCGCTCGGGCTCGTGCCCGGCGCGGCCTCCTGGCCTCTCGCCCGGCGGGCCTGGCTCGGCTAGAAGGCGGGATGACCCAGACGTCGCCGCCGCCCAAGCCTCCCGCCGATGCCGGCGACCGGCGGGCCCTGGTGGTGCTGTTCGGCATCGTCTTCATCAATCTGGTGGGCTTTGGGCTGGTGGTGCCTCTGTTGCCCTTCTTCGGCGACAGTCTGAACGCCGAAGCCTGGCAGGTGGCGCTGATGTTCTCGGCCTATTCGGTGGGCCAGTTCTTCGCCGAACCGTTCTGGGGCCGGCTGTCCGACCGGATCGGGCGCAAGCCGGTCCTGCTGATCACCGTGACCGCCAACGCCGTCGGTTATCTGATGCTGGCCTTCGCCCCCAATATCTGGGTGGCCATCGGCATCCGCCTGTTCACCGGGCTGGGGGCGGGCAATGTCTCGACGGTCCAGGGCTATGTCGCCGACGTGACCCCGCCCGAGAAACGGGCCGGGCGGATGGGGCTGATCGGGGCCGCCTTCGGGGCCGGCTTCATCGTCGGGCCCGGGCTGAGCGGCCTGCTGGTCCAGGAGGACATGGGGCGGCTGGGGTACCAGCTTCCGATCTTCGCCGCCTGCGGTCTGGCCGTCGCCGCAGCGCTGGGCGTGATCTTCGTGCTCAAGGAAAGCCTCGTGCGCTCGGCTTCGCCCCCGGCGAGGACACCCTTCCTCAGCGGGGTGCGGGACGCGGCGGCCAACCCGGTGGTCTCGCGGGTGATCGTGGTGACGTTGATCTATATGGCGGGCTTTTCGGGCATGGAATCAACCTTCGGCCTGTGGACCGGGGCCCGCTATGACTGGGGCGCGCGCGAGGTGGCCTATGCCTTCATGGCTGTGGGCGTGGTCTCGGTGATCTGCCAGGCAATGGTCACCGGACGGCTGGCGCGCCGGTTCGGCGAAAGCCGCGTGCTGGCGGCCGGCTGCCTGCTGTTCGGCTGTGGCCTGTTGGGTCAGATGCTGTCGCCAGCGGCCTGGGTCGTGCCCGTGGCGATGGCGGTCGGTGCGTTCGGCATGGCAATGACCATGCCCAACATCTCGGCCATGATCTCGCGCGCCAGCCCGCCGGACCAGCAGGGGGCCATGCTGGGTCTGAACATGGCGGCCAGTTCGTCGGGGCGGATCTTCGGTCCCATCCTGGCCGGGGCCATGTTCTCGGGGCTGGGACACGACTGGCCGCTGGCGGTGGGGGCTGTCCTGATGATCCCGGCCGCGTTCATGGCCCTGAACGCGGGTCGCGCGGTGAGGCGGGTCGCGATCGCCGCCGCCCCCGCCGAATAGCCATGGCGCTTGCGTTTCAGCCCCGCTTCGCCTACTAGCCGCGCCTTCGCGTACGGATCGCCGGGCGAACAGGCATGCCTGGGCGGTCTTTGAATAACCAGCCACATCATCCCCCGGGCTCCAGCAGCCCGATGGACAATGGCCCAAAAAGGAATGGAAAATGCCGAAGCTCAAGACGAAGTCGGGCGCCAAAAAGCGCTTCTCTTTCACTGCGACAGGCAAGGTCAAGGCCGGGGTTGCGGGCAAGCGTCACCGCTTGATCAGCCACAACTCCAAATACATCCGCCAGAACCGTGGCACCAAGATCATGGCCGACGCCGACGCCAAGAAGATCAAGTCCTACATGCCCTACGCGTAGGCGTAGCCCGGCAAGCAGAACCCCTGACCTCATCGCATTGAATTTGAACTGAGGCCCTCAAGCAGCAAGCGACCGCGTCGCAAGCGTTAGGGCCCTTCCGAAGGAATAGACATCATGGCTCGCGTCAAACGGGGCGTAGTTTCCCACGCCCGTCACAAGAAGGTTCTGGAACAGGCCAAGGGCTTTTCCGGTCGCCGCAAGAACACCATCCGCACGGCCAAGGCCGCCGTGGACCGCGCCGGGCAATACGCCTATCGCGACCGCCGCATCAACAAGCGCAACTTCCGCGCCCTGTGGATCCAGCGCATCAACGCCGCCGCCCGCCAGGAAGGCTTCACCTACTCACAGTTCATGCACGGCCTGTCCAAGGCCGGGATCGAGCTGGACCGCAAGGTCCTGGCCGCGATCGCCATGGACGGCACCGGCTTCTCGGACATCGCCGCCAAGGTGCGCGACGCGCTGAAGTAGGGTTTTCCGGTCCGCCGAACGATCAAAAGCCCCCCGGTTCGCGCCGGGGGGCTTTTTGCTTTCCAATCCACCCGCTAGACGAACCCCCCATGACCGACCTTGCCGCCCTCGAACTCGACCTGATCAACACCATCGCCGCCGCCACAACTGTGGCCGAGGTCGAGGCTGTGCGGGTAGCGGCCCTGGGCAAGACCGGAACGATCTCGGCCCTGCTCAAGGGCATGGGGGCGATGAGCCCCGACGAGCGGCGCGAGCAGGGCCCGGTCATCAATGGCCTGCGCGACCGGGTCACGACCGCCATCGCCGCCCGCAAGTCGGCGCTTGAGGCTGCCGAACTCGACGCCCGGCTGCACGGCGAACGCATCGACCTGACCCTGCCGGCCCGGCCGCGCAGGAAGGGTGGGGTCCATCCCACCCTGCAGGTGATGGACGAGATGATCGCCCTGTTCGCCGAGATGGGCTTCGCCGTCGCCGAAGGGCCGGACATCGAAGACGATTTCCACAATTTCACCGCGCTGAACTTTCCGCCCAAACATCCGGCGCGCGAGACCCACGACACCTTCTTTCTGAAGCCGGACCCGGAGACGGGCGAGCGCAAGGTGCTGCGCACCCACACCTCGCCGGTGCAGGTCCGCACCATGATGAACCAGTCGCCACCGATCCGCATCATTGCGCCCGGCCGGACCTTCAGGAAGGATTCCGACGCGACCCACACCCCGATGTTTCACCAGATCGAGGGCCTGGTGATCGGCAAGGACATTCACATGGGGCATCTGAAGACGACGCTGCAAACCTTCGTGGCGCGCTTCTTCGAATTGGACGGCATCGACGCCCGCTTCCGGCCCCACCATTTCCCCTTCACCGAACCCTCGGCCGAGATGGACATCCGTTGCGACCGGTCCGGCGGCAACCTGGTGCTGAACGAGGGCAGCGACTGGCTGGAAATTCTCGGCTGCGGCATGGTGCATCCCAATGTCCTGAGGAACTGCGGCATTGATCCGGACGAATGGCAGGGCTTCGCCTTCGGCATGGGCGTGGACCGGATGGCGATGCTGAAATACGGCGTGCCGGACCTGCGGCCGATGTTCGAGGCCGATGTCCGCTGGCTGGACCACTACGGCTTCTCGGCCTTCGCCGCGCCCAACCCGGCCTCGGGCCTCAGCTAGACTCAGGACACAGCATGACCGCCTCAACCCCGCCGTCGCCGGAACACCAGGCGCTGATCGACAGGACCCGGTTCGAGAAGACCGCGATCTGGCTGCCCCAGTTCGCGGTCGTGCATTTCAACGCCGGCCTGTCCGTGATCGAAAACAAGGTGTTCGAGGACTGTCTGATCGAGGGGCCCGGTGTGATCCTGGCCTTGAACGGGACCACATTCGAGGACTGCAACATGGGCTACGCCGAGGACCCGAAGAGCCTGCTGCTGCGCGGCGTCGGCCCCAAGGTCGTCGGCGCGGTCGGCTTCTTCCAGTGCCGCTTTATCCAGTGCCGGTTCGCCATGATCAGCTTCACCGGTCCCGAGGGCTTCATCGAAAACTTCAGCGGCCACGTCCGGACGGCGGCAACCCCGGCATGACCTTCATCGATCCGAACTCGCTGCCCATGATCGGTCTGGGCCGCCGCCTGAACCTGACGGGCGATCTGTCCAAGCGGGCGTTTGAGGGCGAGGACATGGCGCTGTATGACCTGTTCATCCACCACCTGCGGACCGGCCGGTCGATGATCGACGGCATCACCTTCACCGGCTGCCGCATCGAGGGGCCGGCGATCATGCTGGTGCTGCCCGGCACGACTTTCGATTCCACCAACTTCGGCGAGTCGAAGGGCGACATCGGCAACCTGGTCCTGCGTCCGCTACGCTCCATGGCGATCGGGACCATCCCGGTCATGAACTGCGCCTTCGTGGGGTGCGAGTTCCACGCCCTCGGCTTCACCGGGAGCGAGGCCATCATCGACCAGATCCTGGCGATCAGGAGCGCCTGACGATGCCCCCCCATCCGCCAGCAGACCGAGCTGAAATGACCTCCAGACTTCCCATCACCCGCCCCATCGTCCGGGCCCCCGACCTCGACGCGACCGTGTTCGAGAACGTCGACATCGCTCTGCACGAGCTGCTGGCGGCCAGCATGGCGACCGGCGTACCGCTTATTCACGGTCGCACCTTCCGCGGCTGCAGACTGGTCGGACCGGCGATCGTGATGGCGGCGCTGGGGACGACGTTCGACGACACGAATTTCGGCGATCCCCGGGG